>NZ_DXLC01000174.1:0-5429 GCF_019414905.1 Streptococcus sp.
GGTTGAAGCTATGCGAGCAGGCCAATTTCTTCATCTGCGTGTGCCTGATGACGCCCATCTTTTGCGTCGTCCTATTTCAATTTCGTCTATCGATAAGGTTAAGAAGCAGTGTCATCTCATTTATCGGATTGAGGGAGCTGGGACAGCTATTTTCTCAACCTTAAGTCAGGGGGATACTCTTGACGTGATGGGGCCTCAGGGAAATGGTTTTGACTTGTCTAATCTTGATGAGCAGAGCCAGGTTCTCCTTGTTGGTGGGGGGATTGGTGTTCCGCCCTTGCTTGAGGTGGCCAAGGAATTGCATGAGCGTGGTGTGAAAGTAGTGACAGTCCTAGGATTTGCTAATAAGGCTGCTGTTATTCTTGAAAAGGAATTAGCCCAATATGGGCAGGTCTTTGTAACGACAGATGATGGTTCTTATGGTGTCAAGGGAAATGTTTCCGTTGTTATCAATGATTTAGACAATCAATTTGATGCTGTTTACTCATGTGGGGCTCCAGGAATGATGAAGTATATCAATCAAACCTTTTATGACCACCCAAGAGCCTATCTATCTCTGGAATCTCGTATGGCTTGTGGGATGGGGGCTTGCTATGCCTGCGTCCTAAAAGTGCCAGAAAGCGAGACGGTCAGCCAACGTGTCTGTGAAGATGGCCCTGTTTTCCGCACAGGAACAGTTGTATTATAAGGAGAAAATTATGACTACAAATCGTTTACAAGTTTCTCTACCTGGCTTGGATTTGAAAAATCCGATTATTCCAGCATCAGGCTGTTTTGGCTTTGGTCAAGAGTATGCCAAGTATTATGATTTAGACCTTTTAGGTTCTATTATGATCAAGGCGACAACCCTTGAACCACGTTTTGGGAATCCAACTCCAAGGGTGGCAGAAACACCTGCTGGCATGCTCAATGCAATTGGCTTGCAAAATCCTGGTTTAGAGGTTGTTTTGGCTGAAAAGCTACCGTGGCTGGAAAGAGAATATCCAAATCTTCCTATTATTGCCAATGTAGCTGGTTTTTCAAAACAAGAGTATGCGGCTGTTTCTCATGGTATTTCCAAGGCAGCTAATGTGAAGGCTATTGAGCTCAATATTTCTTGTCCTAACGTAGATCACTGTAATCATGGACTCTTGATTGGTCAAGATCCAGATTTAGCTTATGATGTGGTGAAAGCAGCTGTGGAAGCCTCTGATGTGCCAGTTTATGTCAAATTAACCCCTAGTGTGACAGATATCGTCACCGTCGCAAAAGCTGCAGAAGATGCAGGAGCAAGTGGCTTGACCATGATTAATACTCTGGTTGGTATGCGCTTTGATCTCAAAACCAGAAAACCAATCTTGGCCAATGGAACGGGTGGAATGTCAGGTCCAGCAGTCTTTCCAGTAGCTCTTAAACTCATCCGCCAAGTCGCCCTAACAACAGACCTGCCTATTATTGGAATGGGAGGAATGGATTCGGCAGAAGCTGCACTAGAAATGTATCTGGCTGGAGCATCTGCTATTGGAGTTGGAACAGCTAACTTTACTAATCCATATGCTTGTCCTGATATTATTGAAAATCTGCCAAAAGTCATGGACAAATACGGCATCAGCAGTCTAGAAAATCTACGCAAGGAAGTAAAAGAGTCTTTGAGGTAAACTGCAATCTGTTCTTGATTTTTTATTAGTTTGTAATGTTGATTATAGAGAATTTTGATATAATGAAATGAGTAAGAACAGAGGAAGTAAATTAATGAAGAAATTGAGATTTATTTTTTTAGCCCTGCTATTTTTCTTAGCCAGACCAGAGAGTGCAATAGCTAGCGATGGTACTTGGCAAGGAAAACAATACCTGAAAGCAGATGGTAGTCAAGCAGCCAATGAGTGGGTTTTTGATGCTCATTATCAATCTTGGTTTTATATAAAAGCAGATGCTAACTATGCTGAAAATGAATGGCTGAAACAAGGTGACGACTATTTTTACCTCAAATCTGGTGGCTATATGGCCAAGTCAGAATGGATAGAAGACAAGGGAGTCCTCTATTATCTTGACCAAAATGGAAAGATGAAAAGAAATGCTTGGCTAGGAACTTCCTATGTTGGTGCAACAGGCGCCAAAGTAATCGAAGACTGGGTCTATGATTCTCAATACGACGCTTGGTTTTATATCAAAGCAGATGGACAACACGCAGAGAAAGAATGGCTCAAAATTAAGGGCAAGGACTATTATTTTAAATCTGGCGGTTATTTGCTAACAAGTCAGTGGATTGATCAGGCTTATGTGAATGCTAGTGGTGCCAAAGTACAGCAAGGTTGGCTTTTTGACAAACAATATCAATCTTGGTTTTACATCAAAGAAAATGGAAAACATGCTGAGAAAGAATGGATTTTCGAAAATGGTCACTATTATTATCTAAAATCCGGTGGCTATATGGCAGCAAATGAATGGATTTGGGATAAGGAATCTTGGTTTTATCTCAAATCTGATGGCAAAATGGCTGAGAAAGAATGGTTATACGATTCTAAAAGTCAAGCCTGGTACTACTTCAAATCTGGTGGCTACATGGCGAAAAATGAGACAGTAGATGGTTATCAGCTTGGAAGTGATGGTAAATGGCTTGGAGAAAAAGCTACAAACGAAAATGCTGCTTATTATCAAGTAGTACCTGTCACAGCAAATGTTTATGATGCAGATGGTGAAAAGCTCTCCTATATATCGCAAGGTAGTGTCGTCTGGCTAGATAGGAATAGAAAAAGTGATGACAAGCGCTTGGCTATTACTGTTTCAGGTTTGTCAGGCTACATGAAAACAGAAGATTTACAAGCACTAGATGCTAGTAAGGATTTTATCCCTTATTATGAGAGTGATGGACACCGTTTTTATCACTATGTGGCTCAGAATGCTAGTATCCCAGTAGCTTCTCATCTTTCTGATATGGAAGTAGGCAAGAAATATTATTCGGCAGATGGGCTGCATTTTGATGGTTTTAACCTTGAGAATCCCTTCCTTTTCAAAGATTTAACAGAGCCTACAAACTATAGTGCTGAGGATTTGGATAAGGTATTTAGTCTGTTAAATATTGACAATAGTCTCTTGGAAAATAAGGGAGCTACCTTTAAGGAAGCCGAAGAACATTATCATATCAATGCCCTCTACCTCCTTGCTCATAGTGCCTTAGAAAGTGACTGGGGACGTAGCAATATTGCCAAAGATAAGAATAATTTCTTTGGAATTACAGCCTATGATACGACCCCGTACCTTTCTGCTAAGACATTTGATGATGTGGATAAGGGAATTTTAGGTGCAACAAAGTGGATTAAGGAAAATTATATCGATAGGGGCAGAACTTTCCTTGGAAACAAGGCGTCTGGTATGAATGTTGAATATGCCTCAGACCCTTATTGGGGCGAAAAAATTGCTAGTGTGATGATGAAAATCAATGAGAAACTAGGTGGCAAAGATTAGTCCTATAATTGGATATGATTTGATTAAATAGTATGTTAAAAATCCTGATTTCAAGTAAAATCAGGATTTTTTCATGGATGCGATTTTTTCTGGGTCTGGTGTGACGCGGAGGGTCTTTTGTCCTGTGTAAGTGACAAAGCCGGGTTTGCCACCAGTTGGTTTGTTGAGTTTCTTGACTTCAATCATATCTACCTGCACCAGATTTGACAGGCGACCTTGAGAGAAGTAGGCGGCCAGCTCTGCCGCGTCTGTCTTGACTTCATCAGATGGGTCAAGATTGCCTGAGATGACAACGTGACTTCCAGGAATATCCTTGGCATGGAACCAAAGTTCCTCCTTGCGGGCCATTTTAAAGGTTAGCTCCTCGTTTTGAAGATTGTTTCTACCGACATAGATGATGGTTTTGCCATCGCTTGCTAGATATTGTTCTGGTTTTTTACGTTTATGGACTTTCTCCCGTTGTCTTCTGCGGATAAAGCCAGTTTGGATCAATTCTTCACGGATTTCAGCAATTTCTTCCAGTCCAGCTTGGTTGAGGACGGTTTCGACACTTTCCAGATAGAGGATGGTTGCCTTGGTTTCTTCAATCAGATCAGTTAAGTATTTGACAGCTTCTTTTAGTTTCTGATACCGTTTAAAATAGCGTTGGGCATTCTGGTTGGGAGTCAGAGCCTTATCAAGCGCAATGGTGATAGGTTGGTTGGTGTAGTAGTTGTCTAGAATAACCTGGTCTTGGTCGTTAGGCACTTGGTGGAGGAAGGTTGTTAGCAATTCCCCTTTTTGACGAAATTCTTCAGCATTGTCTGTCGCTAGTAACTCTTTTTCTTGTTTTTTAAGCTTATGTCGATTTTTTTGAAGTTCATTTTCAACACGACGAATGAGTTCACTGGCTTGTTGTTTGACGCGGTCGCGCTCAGCCTTGTCCTTATAGTAGGTGTCTAACAAATCAGAAAGACTGGCAAAAGGCTCTCCCACTTGATTTGCAAAAGGAACTGGACTGAAGGAAGTCTCAGTCAAGCATGGCTTGGTTTCTTGATTGAAAAAGTTTCGGAAAGTGGCTAGTTTATCACTAACCAGAATCTTTTCCAATTCATTTGCCGTATCGCGTCCCAGACCTTGAAAGAGGCTTTGAAGGTTTTTAGCTGTCGTTTCCTGTGTTTGTAGGATTTCAAAGAGCTTTTCATCCTTGATCGTAAAAGGATTGAGAGCTTCCGTACTTGGCGGAGCGATATAGGTCGATCCAGGCAACAAGGTACGGTAGCTATTTTGTGAAAAACCGACGTGTTTGATAACTTCGAGGATTTTATGACTGCTTTTATCAACCAGTAGAATATTACTGTGTTTACCCATAATTTCGATAATCAAGGTAGCCTGGATATGGTCTCCAATTTCGTTTTTGTTGGAAACCGTAATTTCCACAATACGGTCATTTTCCACTTGCTCAATCGACTCAATCAGGGCACCCTGCAAATACTTTCTCAAAACCATGATAAAGGTAGAAGGTTGGGCTGGATTTTCAAAAGTCGTTTGGGTCAGCTGGATGCGTCCAAAAACAGGATGGGCAGAAAGGAGCAGGCGATGGCTTTGGCGATTGCTGCGGATTTGCAAGACTAATTCTTGTTCAAAAGGCTGATTGATTTTCTGAATGCGACCATTCACTAACTCTCTTCGCAATTCCTCAACCATGTGGTGTAAAAAAAATCCGTCAAATGACATCGTTCTCTCCTTGTGATTGTATTCCATAGTATTATATCAAAAAGGTAGAATAAAATCATGGAAATGTGGTATAATAAAGCCAAGTAAAGAGAAACGAGAAGCACATGTATATTGAAATGGTAGATGAAACTGGTCAAGTTTCAAAAGAAATGTTGCAACAAACCCAAGAAATTTTGGAATTTGCAGCCCAAAAATTAGGCAAAGAAGACAAGGAGATGGCAGTTACCTTTGTGACCAATGAACGTAGTCATGGACTCAATCTAGAGTAC
>NZ_DXLC01000175.1:0-2654 GCF_019414905.1 Streptococcus sp.
CTATAGTTCCTTAAGCTTGACGTTGTCCGAAATCTGCAATCATCTGATCCATTTCTTGTCGACTAGGTGTTGTCAGCATATAAAGGTAATCTCCTTGAAGTTCCGCAAAGGCTGCTGGCATGATTTTTTTAACCTTGAACTGCTGGCTATATTTGTCAAGCAAATCCTCTTCTGAATATACATAGTGGGCATTGGCACGGCGAGAAGTAGCCAAACAATACTGCGCTTCAAACTCTGACACTGGGAACTCTTCTCCTGCGACAATCGCCGCATAGCCTCGATAGAGGTCCAAGGAATGAGCAAAATTATAAACATCGATAGTGAAACCACCTGCAGGACGGTTATTGTACTCGATGGCAATATAATCATCCCCCTCACGGAAGAACTCGATATGGAAGAACCGTTCTTTCATACCAAATTCTTTGACAATTGCCTCACCATATTTACGTAATTTAGGATCCATATCCTTGAGAACGTAATAAGAATTGTCCATCTTGTAAATCATGAGATCAAGCGGTGTATAGGCGTAATCAAAGGTTGTTGAGAAGACAATTTTACCATCCTTGTCCACAAGACCATCAAAGGTACAAATTTCGCTAGAGGTGACAAATTTCTCAAAGAAATAAACAGTTGAATGATCCCACTCAGTCTTGAAGTGATTGATATCGTCTTCCGTCTCAAGTTTAAAGGTTGCGGCTGCTCCCACTCCATTATCAGGTTTGGCAATCATTGGAAGGCCGATTTCATTCACAGCTTGATCGACATCTGCTTCCGTCTTGATAACAGCTCCAGGTACCACAGGGACACCTGCTTTCTTGAAAAGCTTCTTCATTTCAGACTTATATTTCGTCTTTTTGAGATCCTCTGGTTTGGCACCAAAAACATTGAATTGCTCACGAAGACTTGCATCTAACTCAAGCCAGTATTCATTATGAGACTCAATGCGATCAATTGGGCCATGTTTATAAAAGAGAAAAGCAACTGCACGTTTGACTTCATCTATGTTCTCAAGATTGTCAACACGGAAATACTCGGTCAGGCTATTGCGCAAAGGCTCATCCAATTGCTCGTAAGGTTCCTGACCAATTCCCAAGACGGTGATGCCTTTATTGGCTAGTTCGATGGTAAACTGTTGAAAGTTTTGTGGATAGTAGGGAGAAATAACAAGGTAATTCATAGGTCACTCCTTTTATAAATAGAGACTGCCGAGGAAATAAGGCATTTGTTTGCGCCACCATTCCCAGTCGTGGGCGACATCATGTCCCCATTCAGCAAACCAGGCTGGAATTTGTTTCTGGTCAAAGGCCTCTTTGAGCTTGTAGAAAGATGGTAGACCATCTTGTTCCCAGGCTCCAAGTCCTGTACACAGCACAATCTCTGCCTGACGATAACGGTCAATAAACCAGCCGTCGTGTTGGTTCCAGATATAATCTACTGGCGAGTTTTGGTAAATTGCATCATCGTTGTAGTAATCACCGACAAAGAAACGTGCGTCGTAAACACCACTGAGAGCAATCACCTTGGTAAAGACATCTGGATGCTGGAGGAAGAAATTGAGTGCATGGTAGGCACCCATTGAGCAACCCGTTGTCATCATGCCATCAAACCAACCTGTCTTATGCTTGATAAAAGGAATGGCTTCCTCAATCACGTAGCGTTCGTAGGCACGGTGCATCTCCGCTTGGTCGTGACCGTTTTTCCAAGTGGCCAACCAGCTCTCACTGTCTACACTGGATAGGGTAAAGAACTGAACACGTCCTTCCTCAATAAAGGAAGCACAAGCATCAATCATGCCAAAATCATAGTATTCGTTGTGACTACCACCAGATGAAGCAAAGACCACAACTGGAATTCCAGCATGACCATAACGGTTAAGGTACATTTCACGGTTAAGATTGCCACTCCAGTGGCTAAGATGTTCAATATGCATATTTTCTCCTTTCTTACTTTACCATTTTTCTGCAAAAAATCTCAGACAGTCGGGTAGATTTTCTGACCAAGGGATTTCACTATGGATGGCACCAGATTGAACTTTCAGCACAAGATTATCCAGATGTACTCCCCCTGCTATCAAATCATGGTAATAGCGAAGCGAAGAGTCGATATAGGCTTGTTTGATATTACCAGCCATCAAGGTCTTGTCTGTATCATCCGCTTCTTCCGTTCCCACATAGATGAAGATGCGCTGGTCAGGCGATAGTTGCTGACGCTCGATATAGCGGTTAAAAGCTTCTTGGTGAAGCCAGTTAGCAGATGAAAAGACACCTAGACAACCAATTTGGTCTTGGTATTCCAAACCGATAAACTGGGTAATATTCCCTCCTAGTGAGGAACCAACCATAGCCGTATGCTGGCGATCAGCTTTAGTACGGTAGGTCTCATCGATAAATGGCTTGACCACCTCCATAACAAACTCGGCATACTCCACGCCCTTACCGCCAAATTGCTGTCCTGGGATCGGAGATTCTTGGAACTTCCAAGCCGCATACTCATTCATCCGACCCATACCATCATTATCAATGGCTACGACAATCATACGACTGATATCCGGATTACGCTTAATAGCTGGGATGATCTTCCATGAATGACCAATGAAAGACTCCTTGCTATAAAAAACATTTTGCCCGTCATGAAAGTATACAACAGGATAGGAA
>NZ_DXLC01000176.1:0-5242 GCF_019414905.1 Streptococcus sp.
GATTTTCGTGAGACTAAGTCTATTGCGCGTGAACGTAAGAAAAAAATTATCGTATCTATCTACATCTTGATGGGAATTTCCATTTATTTTGCACCTCTTTTACCAGTCAAAATCGGTCTAGGAGCCTTGACCATCTTTATCACCTATTATCTCTTCAAGGTCATTCCAGACAAAGAATAAGTAAAATTTGTAACTATTTCCCTTGATAAAAATGAAAGTATATTCACAACAATATGATATAATAAATTCAAAGTAATACTCAAGGAGAATCAAATGATTTACGAATTTTGTGCTGAAAATGTGACCTTGCTTGAAAAAGCTATGGAGGCTGGAGCTCGCCGAATCGAACTCTGTGATAATCTAGCAGTTGGTGGAACAACCCCTAGCTATGGAGTGACCAAGGCAGCGGTTGAACTGGCAGCTAACTATGATACGACTATTATGACCATGATTCGTCCTCGTGGTGGCGACTTTGTCTACAATGACCTAGAAATTGCTATTATGCTAGAAGACATTCGCTTGACTGCTCAGGCTGGAAGTCAAGGGGTTGTATTTGGTGCTTTAACTGGTGAGAAGAAGTTGGATAAGAAAAATCTTGAGAAGTTGATAGCTGCATCAAAGGGAATGGAAATTGTCTTTCACATGGCCTTTGATGAATTGAGTGATGAAGACCAGTTGGAAGCTATTGACTGGCTCAGCCAAGCTGGAGTCATTCGTATCTTGACTCGTGCTGGTGTTTCTGGCGATTCACTAGACAAACGTTTTGCTCACTATCACAGAATTTTGGAGCACGCTAAAGGTAAAATTGAAATTCTACCAGGTGGGGGGATTGACTTGGACAACCGTCAAACCTTTATCGACCAACTGGGAGTGACACAACTACATGGTACTAAGGTTGTCTTTTAGAAAATAGAAAGGAACTGCTAGCTTTGGGTAGCAGTTTTCACTTATGTTTGAAATTTTTAAATCCTATCAATTGAATCAAGAAAAGGCTCATGCTTATGGTTTTGTAGAAAATGGTGGAGTCTGGACCTATAGTTGCCAGATTTTGCAGGGTGACTTTGTCATGACTGTGTCCGTCACTGCTGATAATGTGAGTTTTCAAGTCTTTGACCAGGAGACTGGTGATCTCTATCCTCAAGTCCATATGGAAAGCATGAGGGGAAGTTTTGTCGGAAATGTCCGTGAGGCTTGTCTGGAGATTCTCTACCAGATTCGGAAGGCTTGTTTTGAGGTACAGGATTTTATCTGTCCTCAGACTAAGCGTATCATGGCTCAGATTCAGGAAAAGTATGGTAATCAGTTGGAGTATCTGTGGGAAAAATCACCTGATACGGCAGTGTTAAGACATGAAGGCAATAAAAAATGGTATGCTGTTTTGATGAGAATACCTTGGGATAAGCTGGAAAAGGGTAGAGAAGGTTTAGTCGAAGCAGTCAACCTCAAACATGATCAAGTAGTGGATCTACTTTCACAAAAGGGCATTTATCCAGCTTTTCATATGAATAAACGTTACTGGATTAGTGTGGCGCTTGATGATACTTTGTCAGATTCAGCCGTCCTAGAATTGTTTGAAAAAAGTTGGAATTTAACTTCTAAAAAATGAAACATTTCGATGATTTTCAATAACTTTCAATTAGCTAAATATTCTATACTGAAGAAATTTTCAGAAAATATTTGATTTTTTCTTGACAAGTGCTTTTGCCTATGCTAAAATACTAAACAAGATATCAAACGAAGGAGAAAGTCAAGCATGAAAACAGCTAAGTTTAATCAATTTGCTTTGTTGTTGAGGTACTCGGGCTAGTGCAAAAAGCATTAGTCCTGTTTGGCTTACCAAGCGGGAGTAAATCAACATCTCGCTTGGACTTCTAAGCGAGATGTTTTTTTTAAAAACACATTTGGAAAAGGGGAAATCTTATGCGTAAAGTTGAATTTTTTGATACAAGTCTTCGTGATGGGGAACAAACACCTGGTGTTAACTTCTCAATAAAGGAAAAAGTTTCCATTGCAAGACAGCTGGAGAAATGGGGAATTTCTGTAATTGAAGCTGGTTTTCCGGCTGCTAGTCCAGATTCATTTATAGCCGTTCAAGAAATTGCTAAAGCCATGAAAAAAACAGCAGTGACAGGATTAGCTCGTTCTGTAAAATCTGATATTGATGCTTGTTATGAGGCACTTAAGGATGCCAAGTATCCACAGATTCATGTCTTTATCGCTACCAGTCCGATTCACCGCAAGTACAAGCTCAATAAGAGCAAGGAAGAGATTTTAGAAGCTATTAAGGAACATGTTTCTTATGCCCGTTCTAAATTTAAAGTGGTTGAATTCTCTCCAGAGGATGCGACTAGAACAGAGTTGGATTTCCTATTACAAGTCGTTCAAACAGCGGTCGATGCAGGTGCATCTTATATAAATATCCCTGACACAGTTGGCTTTACGACTCCAGAAGAGTTTGCACGCATCTTTGATCACTTGACTGAAAATATTAAATCAGATCATAAAGTTGTCTTTGGTGTCCACTGTCATGATGATCTCGGTATGGCAACTGCAAATACTTTGACAGCAATTAAACACGGTGCTGGACGTGTCCAGGGAACTATTAATGGTATCGGTGAACGCGCAGGTAATGTTGCTCTTGAAGAAGTAGCTGTTGCTTTGAAGATTCGTGAGGATTTCTTCCAAGCAACTAGTGATATTGTTTTGGATGAAACAATGAATACATCAGAAATGGTTTCTCGCTTCTCAGGAATTCCAGTTCCTAAAAACAAGGCCGTAGTTGGAGGTAATGCCTTCTCTCATGAATCTGGTATTCACCAAGATGGAGTTCTTAAAAATCCTCTTACTTATGAGATTATCACCCCTGAATTGGTTGGTGTTAAGAGTAATAGTCTTCCGCTTGGAAAATTGTCTGGTCGCCATGCCTTCGTTGAGAAGCTGAGAGAATTGGCCCTAGACTTTACAGAAGAGGACATCAAACCACTCTTCTCTAAGTTCAAGGCACTGGCCGACAAGAAACAAGAAATCACAGATGCAGATATTCGTGCTCTGGTAGCTGGAACCATGGTTGAAAACCCAGAAGGATTCCACTTTGATGATTTACAACTTCAAACTCATGCAGATAATGACATTGAAGCGCTCGTTAGCCTGGCTAATATGGATGGTGAGAAAGTCGAATTTAATGCGACAGGGCAAGGTTCTGTTGAGGCTATCTTCAACGCTATTGACAAATTCTTCAATCAATCCGTTCGCTTGGTGTCTTACACTATCGATGCGGTGACGGATGGAATCGATGCCCAGGCTCGGGTCTTGGTCACTGTTGAAAACAGAGATACAGAAACCATCTTTAACGCAGCAGGTCTTGATTTCGATGTGTTGAAGGCTTCGGCTATTGCTTACATCAATGCTAATACCTTTGTTCAAAAAGAGAATGCAGGTGAGATGGGACGCAGTGTTTCCTACCGCGATATGCCTAGTGTGTAAAGGAGAAAGCTATGACAAAGAAAATAGTGGCTCTAGCAGGGGATGGAATCGGCCCAGAAATCATGGAGGCTGGGTTAGAGGTTCTGGAAGCTCTAGCTAAAAAAACAGGCTTTGTCTATGAAATAGACAGACGACCTTTTGGAGGTGCAGGTATTGATGCTGCAGGGCATCCCTTACCTGATGAAACCCTCAAGGCAAGTAGAGAAGCAGATGCCATTCTTCTAGCGGCTATCGGTAGTCCTCAGTATGATGGAGCAGCGGTTCGGCCTGAACAAGGCTTGTTGGCTCTCCGTAAGGAACTCAATCTCTATGCCAATATTCGCCCTGTAAAAATCTTTGACAGTCTTAAGCATTTGTCACCACTCAAACCGGAACGAATTGCTAGTGTAGACTTTGTCGTGGTACGGGAGTTGACAGGTGGGATTTATTTTGGGGATCATATCCTTGAAGAAAGAAAAGCGCGTGATATCAACGACTACAGCTATGAGGAAGTGGAGCGGATTGTTCGCAAAGCCTTTGAAATTGCAAGAAGTCGGAGAAAAATACTTACCAGCATTGATAAGCAAAATGTGTTGGCAACATCAAAACTATGGAGAAAAGTAGCTGAGGAAGTCGCAAAGGATTTCCCAGATGTGACCTTGGAACACCAGTTAGTCGACTCAGCTTCCATGCTTATGATTACTAATCCTGCTAAGTTTGATGTCATCGTGACGGAGAATCTTTTCGGAGATATACTATCTGATGAATCAAGCGTTCTATCTGGCACACTTGGGGTTATGCCATCAGCCAGTCATTCTGAAAATGGACCAAGTCTCTATGAACCTATTCACGGTTCAGCACCTGATATTGCAGGTCAAGGAATTGCCAATCCTATTTCCATGATTTTATCAGTGGCCATGATGCTGAGAGACAGCTTTGGACGTTATGAGGATGCAGAGCGTGTCGAGCGTGCTGTTGAGGCAAGTTTGGCAGCTGGTGTTTTAACAAGAGATATAGGTGGACAGGCTTCGACCAAGGAAATGACGGAAGCTATTATCGCAAGGTTATGAAGTTAGACGAAAAAATTACTCTAGTCCTTTTGATTTGGAATGTCATCATTTTCTTGATTTATGGCATTGACAAATCCAAGGCGAGGAGAAGAGCTTGGCGCATCCCTGAGAAAATCTTACTTATTTTAGCCTTTACTTGTGGTGGTTTTGGTGCCTGGTTAGCAGGAATCATCTTTCATCACAAGACTAGAAAATGGTACTTTAAAACGGTTTGGTTTCTTGGGATGGTGACCACACTAGTAGCCTTATATTTTATTTGGAGGTAATGGATGGCAGGAAAATCGATTTTTGATAAATTATGGGACCGTCATGTCATCACAGGAGAAGAGGGGCAACCCCAACTCATGTATGTGGACCAGCATTATATCCACGAGGTGACTAGCCCGCAAGCTTTTCAAGGACTGCGAGATACAGGTCGCAGATTGAGACGACCAGACTTGACATTTGGAACTTTTGACCACAATGTCCCGACCGTCAATATCTACGATATTCGAGATGTCATTTCCAAGGCTCAAATTGATAAGCTAGCTGAAAATGTTGAGGAATTTGGGATTGAACATGCCGCCCACGGTTCCGAAAAGCAAGGAATCGTTCATATGGTTGGTCCAGAAACAGGACGGACCCAACCAGGGAAATTTATCGTCTGTGGGGATAGCCATACAGCAACCCACGGGGCTTTCGGAGCGATCGCTTTTGGAATTGGGACCAGT
>NZ_DXLC01000176.1:5252-7923 GCF_019414905.1 Streptococcus sp.
CTAGTGAGGTTGAGCATGTCTTCGCTACCCAGACCCTCTGGCAGGTCAAACCCAAGAAAATGCTGGTGGAATTCACTGGTGTTCCTCAAAAAGGAGTTTATTCCAAGGATTTCATTTTAGCTTTGATTGCCAAGTACGGCGTTGCTTGCGGCGTTGGCTACGTGGTGGAATATCGTGGACAAGCTATTGATGCACTGAGCATGGAAGAACGAATGACCATCTGCAATATGTCCATCGAGTTTGGATCCAAGATGGGAATCATGAATCCAGATCAAACCACCTATGATTATCTCAAAGGACGGGAATGTGTTCCAGAGGACTTTGAAGAGGCTGTGGCAGATTGGAAGACCCTTGTCAGTGATGAGAATGTCGTTTACGATAAGGTTATCCAGATGGATGTTTCAGACTTGGCTCCTATGGTGACCTGGGGAACCAACCCTGCTATGGGGGTTGACTTTGACAGTAGATTCCCAGAAATTAAGGATATGAATGATGAGCGAGCCTACAATTACATGGACTTGGAGCCTGGTCAAAAGCCAGCTGATATTGAACTAGGCTATATCTTTATCGGTTCTTGTACTAATGCTCGTCTCAGCGACTTGCAACTGGCTGCGCGATTTGTTAAAGGGAAGAAGATTGCTCCTAACTTAACGGCTATCGTAGTCCCAGGTTCTCGTCCTGTCAAACGAGCTGCTGAGAAGTTGGGCTTGGATAAGGTCTTTCTAGATGCTGGCTTTGAGTGGAGAGACCCAGGTTGCTCTATGTGCCTAGGGATGAATCCTGACAAGGTTCCAGATGGCGTTCACTGCGCCTCAACCAGCAACCGCAACTTTGAAGATAGACAAGGCTTTGGTGCTAAGACCCACCTCTGCAGTCCAGCCATGGCAGCTGCGGCAGCTATTGCAGGGCGCTTCGTAGATGTTCGGCAAATGCCAGAAGCCCAGTAAGGAGAGGATATGGAGAAATTTACAGTTTATACGGGAACGACCGTTCCTCTCATGAATGATAATATCGACACCGACCAAATCCTACCCAAGCAGTTTCTCAAGTTGATTGATAAAAAAGGCTTTGGTAAGTACCTCATGTATGCTTGGCGTTATCTGGACGACAAGTATACTGAGGATCCTGACTTTGTCTTTAATCAGCCTGAATATCGTAAAGCCAGTATTCTTATCTCAGGGGATAACTTTGGGGCAGGTTCTTCGAGGGAACATGCAGCTTGGGCCTTAGCAGACTATGGTTTTAAGGTCGTGATTGCAGGATCTTTTGGGGATATTCATTACAATAATGAACTCAATAATGGCATGTTGCCTATTGTTCAGCCTAGAGAGGTTAGAGAAAAGCTAGCCCAGCTCAAACCGACTGACCAGGTAACTGTGGACTTGGAACAACAGAAAATCATCTCACCGGTTGGAGAGTTCACTTTTGAAATTGATAGCGAGTGGAAACACAAGCTCTCAAATGGTTTGGATGATATCGGAATTACCTTGCAGTATGAAGATTTGATTGCTGCCTATGAAAAACAACGACCAGCCTACTGGCAGGATTAGAAGAAAATTAGAAAAGGAAATAGAACTATGACAAAACACATTCAATGGAACGGAACACTTTCACAAGAAGGCTATGACATTTTAAAAGGTGAGGGCGGATGTATCGTTTGCCCTACTAAAGTTGGTTACATTATCATGACCAGCGATAAGGCAGGACTTGAGCGTAAGTTCGCAGCCAAAGAGCGTAACCGTAACAAACCAGGTGTTGTTCTCTGCGGTAGCATGGATGAGCTTCGTGCTTTAGCACAACTTAACCCAGAAATTGAAGCCTTCTACCAAAAACATTGGGATGAAGATATTCTTCTTGGTTGTATCCTTCCTTGGAAACCAGAAGCTTTTGAAAAACTCAAAGCATACGGTGATGGTCGTGAAGAACTTATGACTGACGTTCGTGGAACTAGCTGTTTTGTCATCAAGTTTGGTAAAGCTGGTGAACAGTTGGCTGACAAACTTTGGGAAGAAGGCAAGATGGTTTATGCCTCATCAGCTAACCCATCTGGAAAAGGAAACCGTGGTAAAGTAGAAGGTATTGGAGAACGTATCGAAGGAGCAGTGGACCTTGTTATCGAGGCAGATGACTACGTTGCTTCTATCCAGCCTGACAAAACGATTGAAACTCGCTATGAGCAAGGTGTGATGGTCTCTATGGTTGATAAAGACGGCAAACTCATCCCAGAACAAGGAGGAGCTCGTTCAACATCACCAGCACCAGTTGTAATCCGTAAAGGGCTTGACATTGATAAAATCATGATGCACCTGTCAGACACCTTTAACTCATGGGACTACCGCCAGGGTGAGTATTATTAGAATAGAGAAGGAGTGGGGAGAAAACAATTTCCCCTCTTTTTTCTATTTACGCAAGAAAAATCCGAACATTATATTTTAATTTATAAAATTATTTGACAAAATCTGTACTTTGATTTATAATTAATTAAGGAAACGTCGGAAAAGGCGTAGAGATGCGCAAGCATAGGTAGGTCATTACAAAAGAAACGAGACATCGATATGTTAAATGAATTTCCAATTTTTGATTACGAAGATATTCAGTTGATCCCAAATAAATGTGTCATTAAAAGTCGTGCAGAAGCAGACACGAGTGTCACACTTGGAAATCACACTTT
>NZ_DXLC01000177.1:0-3736 GCF_019414905.1 Streptococcus sp.
GCGATGACTACCACCTTCAAAGAGATATCTTCGAACTGGCCCTCATCAAGGAAGCTATTAAACAGAAAAAGCCAATTTTTTCTGTCTGCCGTGGAACACAACTCTTTAACGTTGCCATGGGTGGAACTTTGTATCAAGATATCGAAGACCACTGGCAAGATTGTTCGGCTGAGTACACAACTCAACGCTTGGTGACAGAGCCTGATACAGTTCTTCGAGAAATCTATGGAGAAATCTCCCATATCAACTCCTTCCACCACCAGAGTATCAAAGATTTAGCACCTAACTTAAAGATTGCAGCTCATGATCCTAAGGATGGTATCATTGAAGCTGTCATGAGTACGGATGATGTCGCCTTTCTCGGTGTCCAATGGCATCCAGAATTTCTTTTTGAAAATCGTCCCAAAGATAAAAATCTCTTTGACTATGTCGTTAATAAACTTTAAATTAAATCTGTCTTTTCACGATAACTAAAGTAACTGGAGTGAGAGACAATCAAATGGTCTAAGAGGACAATTCCCATCAGATCGCAGGCTTCTTTGACAAGTTTAGTAACATGATCATCATTTCGGCTAGGAGCTACTGCTCCTGAAGGATGATTGTGAACTAAGATTAGAGAGGTCGCCATATGCTTGATGGCATAATGAAGAATCTCTCGCGGTTCAGCGATACTGCGAGTAGCTGAGCCGATAAAAATGGTCTGTTGATGGATGATTTGATTTTGAGTATTGAGATAGAGCGCCACTAGGTGCTCTTGTTTTTTGTCCCCCAATTCCTGTTGCATCTTCTTGGCCAGCTTTTTACTACTGAGAATACTTTCCATCTCAAGGTTCTCGTGTTTGTGAATACGATGGCCCAGTTCAATCATAGCTTGTAATTCTATTGCCTTAACACGGCCGATACCAGACAGACTCTGCAATTCCTGCAGGGTCATTTTTTTCAAATCTGTTAGGCTTGAAAGATTGTTCAAGACTTTCTGGGCAACTTCAAAAACACTAGCTTGACGTGTTCCTGTCCTGAGTAAAATAGCTAGCAATTCTTGATTACTGAGCGCTTCTACTCCTTCCTTGGCCAATCTTTCTCTTGGTAATAGTGAATCTTCTTGGAATGAAATACTGTACATAAAAATCCTCCTCACTTTATTATTCGTGAGAAGGATGGAAAATTAGATTTTTTTCTCAATTGGGGCTACACTAGCTAAAAGTTTTTTCAAACCTACTTCTGGGAAATTGATTTTTAATTCCTGAGTAGCACCGCTACCTGAAACTTCCAGAACAGTTCCCTCTCCCCATTTCTTGTGGAGAGCAATGTCACCAATGGACCAATTTGTCTCGCTAGACGCTGATTTTGCACCAGCTGAAAATTGACCAAATGGAAGACCGCTTGACTGGATAGATTTTGGGGCAGCACTGCGTTTACGGTCTTGAAGAGCTTGAGCCAGACTCATACCTTGACCGAAGGCGAGACCACCACTGCTATATGATGCCTTAAAGCTTGTATTTGATGGACGAGCCAGACCTTGATACTCAAGTAAGTCTGAACTGATTTCGTTAATAAAACGAGTCGGACGGTTGTAGTTGGTACGACCAAAAAGCAGGCGCGAATTGGCATTGGTCAGATAGAGGATTTTCTCTGCACGCGTAATTCCTACATAGGCCAGACGGCGTTCTTCTTCTAATTCATCTAGATCCTCAGCTGCACGACTAAGCGGGAAGACATTTTCTTCCATCCCAATCAAAAAGACAACTGGAAACTCGAGACCTTTGGCAGCATGCAGGGTCATCAAGGTCACTTCTGATGTCTCCTGACTACCTGAATCTGTATCCGCAATCAAGGCTAAGTCATTTAAGAAACGACTCAGCTTGTCCAAACCAGTTTCCTCTTCTGGCACATCAGAGGTGTCGTCAAAATTTTTCGTCACAGAAAGGAACTCTTCGATATTTTCAACCCGAGCCTTACTTTCTAGAGTCGCTTGGGCATTAAGAATATCGACATAACCTGTTTTTTCTAGTACCGACTCAACCAACTCAGTAATACTTAAGTGGTCCAGTTGCTCTCGCAAATCCAGAATCATATTGGCAAAATCCCAGATAGACTGGGCTGCTTTACCCTTGATACCAGACAACATGATATTAGCAGAAGCATCTAGCATAGACATGTTTTGCATATTAGCAAAGTCACGAATTTTCTCAACAGTACCTGGGCCAATTCCACGTTTAGGCTCGTTGATAATACGCTCAAAACTGATATTGTCACTCAAATTAGCAATAAGATTAAGATAAGCGATAATATCTCGGATTTCCTTACGGCTGTAGAACTTGGTTCCGCCAACCATAGTATAAGGAATATTAGACTTGAGCAAAGCTTCTTCAATGGTACGAGACTGGGCATTAGTACGATAAAGAACTGCAAAATCCTTGTGAAGGAAGTTTTGACTACGACCAAGTTCATCGATGGTTCTGGCTACAAATACAGCCTCATCTAGCTCATCATTGGCACGATAGTAAACGATTTGCTCCCCATCAGCATTTTGTGTCCAAAGATTCTTAGGACGGCGGTTTTTATTGTTTTTAATGACCTCGTTGGCCGCTTGGAGAATTGTTTTAGTGGAACGGTAATTCTCCTCCAACAAAACAACCTTGGCTTGGGGATAATCTTTCTCAAAATCCAAAATATTCTGCATATCAGCACCACGCCAGCCGTAGATAGACTGGTCCGCATCCCCAACCACACAAATATTTTTAAAACGGGAAGCCAAGAGTTTGACCAATTGGTACTGAGCGTGGTTGGTATCTTGGTACTCATCAACATGGATGTATTGAAATTTCTGCTGGTAATAAGTCAAAACATCAGGATTTTGATCAAAGAGACGCAAGGTCAGCATAATCAAATCATCAAAGTCAACCGACTCCGACTGACGCAGTTCTTTCTGATAGGCTGTATAACACTGGGCCACGATTTGGGTGTACATATCACCTGCTTGAGCTGCATAGGCCACATCATCAATCAAGTCATTCTTGGCATTGGAAATAGTCCCTAAGATGCTTCGTTCATTCCATTTTTTCGGATCCAAGTTTAATTGCTTGAGAATCCGTTTCATGAGAGTTCGCTGTTCACCAGGATCTACAATAGTGAAATTGCGGTTGTAGCCAATATGGTCCGCATCACGACGTAGAATACGAACACACATGGAGTGAAAAGTCGCAATCAAACAGTCCTGAGTAGCTGGATTGAGTCCGTAAGCACGTTCCTTCATCTCACGCGCAGCCTTGTTAGTAAAGGTAATGGCCAAGATATTCCAAGGATTGACCAGCTTTTCATCAATCAAATAAGCGATACGGTGGGTCAAAACACGGGTCTTTCCAGAGCCAGCCCCCGCCATGATTAACAAGGGACCTTCTGTCGTTTGCACCGCCTCAGCCTGACGGTCATTCATTCCATTTAATAATGCGTTCATCTTCTCTTCCTTACTCTTGAAGTCACTATTTCTATTATATCAGAATTCAGGGAAAATATCTTTACCTAGACTAGTTACGTGTAGAAGGCAACTCCTTATATCTAGATAAAAAATGAGCTTGGATTAAAATCTCCAAACTCATTTATTACTCAATGAAAATCGAAGTGCAAACTAGGAAGCTAGCCGCAGGTTGCTCAAAGCACTGCTTTGAGGTTGTAGATAAGACTGACGAAGTCAGCTCAAAACACTGTTTTGAGGTTGCAGATAGAACTGACGAAG
>NZ_DXLC01000178.1:0-6134 GCF_019414905.1 Streptococcus sp.
TTCCATAATAACTCCTTTATAAAAATAGACTGGTTTGAAGCAATAAAAAGAAAAGCAGGTAGATGAATGTTGTTTTTTTAGGAATATAAAAAATCCTATAGCTATTCTTCAACTGTGCATGTTCGTCATATCCATGCGCCGACAGAGCTCTCAGGTAAAGATGGCGCCACCTAAAGACTGTCATCAGAACCTTGCTGTAAATCAAGGGAGACCAAATATGCAGTTCTTGACCACGTAATAAGCAAGCTTCCTTAAGGGACTTGATTTCTTGCTGGATAAGGGGGAAGGAATTGAATACCACAATCAAGGCATAGGCCCAAGAGCGTGATAAACCCTTTTGAGCCAAGTACAAAAGAAGCTCTTTTAGGGAAATAGAGGAAACAAAGACAAGACCAATACAAACTGTCACAAAGGCCCTCGTTCCAAGCATGACTGCCTGCGAAGCATCCCCATGTAACTGAACTGCCCAGTAGTTGGCAAAGGATGGCAAAATGGCAAGTATGATCATCCAAGCCAATACTTTAAATCGACGGTAATAGAGCATAAAGAGAATACAAAATACCACTACCGAAAGATTCAGAGTAATCGAAGGAATGAAAGATGTTTCCAAGGATAAAATCAGCAAGAAGAGACTGATAATCGGTGTCTGGGTTGCTACTTTGACCATACTATCTCACCTCCCCTTGGGTACTGCTACTCTGAGATGTGAGTGGTTTGGTAATTGTCACTGCTTTCACATGACTGAGACCCTGACTAATCATCTCAATCCAATAATCAACCACAGAGATCAAGGGATCTAAACGATGGCTAATGATCAGAAAACTTCTTCCCTGATTTCTCTCCTCCACAATCCACTGACAAAAATAATGGCAGGCTCTATCATCCAAACCAGCAAAAGGTTCATCTAGTAAAATCACAGAAGCCTTACTGGTCAAGATGGTCAAGAGCTGAAGAATCTTTTGCTGACCACCACTTAATTGATAGGGGCTCTTATCGAGTGCCTGCTCCAGATCAAAATACCGTAAAGCTTGGAAAATTCGCTGATTTCTTTCAGAATCAGGTCCATCTAATTGAAGCTCTTCTCGCAGACTGGCTCTGATAAACTGCTTCTCAGCTTCCTGAACAACACCCGTCAGGTCACGATACAAACTCTTTTTCTTTTTCAAGACCGAACTCTTCCAAGTAATTCGTCCTTTATACTTTTGAAATTGAAGAATAGACCGAAAGAGGGTTGATTTCCCGACACCATTGTCACCCAAGATACAGGAAATCCCTTGGTAGAATGTGAAATCCGCAATCGAAAAGAGGGAGCGCTTATTCAGCTCACAAGTCGTTCTATCCATATGGAACAGTTCTGGGCTAGAAGTAACTTCCTTTGAAACAGCCTGTGTCATCTCAGAGGCAGGGATTTGATTTATTTTCCTTAGTTGTCCGTCTCTTAGCTCCACCATATGGTCGATATAGGCTTCATAGTCCGTTAAATCATGGTCGCACAAAATAACTGTCCTCCCATTAGAAGCTAACTCTTTTAGAATCTCCAATATCTCTATCCTACTCTTGCGGTCAATGGAAGCGAGGGGCTCATCCAAGAGATAGACCCTAGGATTCATAGCAAAGAGAACAGCCAAAGCAGACTTTTGCTTTTCTCCACCTGATAAGTGATGGATGGGACGGTGCAAGATCTTCTCACAGCGACATTGCTGGACAACCTCTGCTATTTTAGAATCAATTTCCTGAACGGGATGCCCAATATTTTCCAAGGTAAAAATCAGCTCCTCAAACAAGTTCTCCATGGTAAATTGATGATTGGGATTTTGAAAAAGAATCCCGACAGTCTGGACACGTTCGATGATAGAAAGCTGACTGACCTCGCTCCCATCTATAAGAACCTGACCGCTATAGGGAAGAGAACTGACTTGGGCAATCATTTGAAAGAGACTAGATTTTCCTGAACCACTGCTCCCAACTAACAAGGTAAAAACTTGCTCATGAAAAGTAAAATCAATCGGTTCAGAGAAGATTGGGGACTGAATCGCTCGTAGTTCCAGCCCCATCTATGCCTTGCCCCCAGCTGCAAACTGATGATAGAGTTTGACAATGGCACGAACCAAGATGGTACAGAAGAAAAAGACGGAAATAAAACGTACTACAAACAAGGAAAGGACAAAAGGAAGGGAGAAGGCGTAGTAACCTAACTTAATGTATTCATAGACAAAGCTAACAAGCGTAATCCCAATACTATTGGAAGTTAGAGAGAGCCAACTTTCATAGCGATTCTTGGTTACGATAAAACCAAGTTCACTTCCCAAACCTTGAACCAAGCCAGACAAAAGAGCGCCTAGACCGAATTGGCTACCATAAAGGACTTCAGCAAGCGCAGCTAGCACTTCTCCAATCGTTGCGCTTCCCACTCTTGGAACAAAGATGGCCGCAATGGGCGCAGCCATACACCAGAGACCAAAGAGGATTTCATTGGCAAAGGCCTGTAAACCAAGAGGGGCTAAAATCAGAGTGAGGATATCAAACAGATAACCTGAACCCACAAAAACGCCACCAAAAAAGATAGACAAGAAAGCAAGTAAGATAACATCTTTTAACTGCCATTTTTTCAACATAAAAAACTCCTTTTTCAAAGACAAGTGGGGCATACAAGGTGAGCTACCGAAAGGCTTAACGTCCAGCCTATCCTCTTTTAATAAACAAAAAAACTCCAATTACAATCAAGAATTAGAGTTTAGCTTACAAGATTAGACCGTTCATTTCGACATACGAAAAAACGTTTCACATTTCCCTTCGACAGTACTAACTGTAGCAGGTTCAATGGGTATCATCTCAGCCTAAAGCACCCCAAATGTCTTTATTATTTAATTACTGCACCAGTATAGCAAAAAATGAAAGCCCTAGCAAGATATTTGACTGAAAAATATATCTATATGCTTTTTGATACAAATTGACCCTTATTTAAACTTCTAAAACACAAGCAAAAAACCTCCACATTATGTGGAGGCACTCTCTTTTATCAATACAATTTTAAGTCACGAGGGTCAACTGGGAAGGTTGGGTTGTATGGGTTGTGACGGAGTTTGAAGTGTTTGACATCTTCAATGGTCTGAGTTCCAGACAATTGCATGACTGTCTTCAATTCTGCATTCAAGTGTTCAAAGACTTGACGCACACCGACACTACCACCAAGAGCCAAACCATAGATAACAGGGCGACCAATAGCTACCAAGTCTGCACCTGAAGCCAAGGCTTTAAAGACATGTTGACCACGACGAATACCTGAGTCAAAGACGATTGGCACACGTTTATCAACTGCTTCTGCTACTTCTTGAAGTGAATCAAAGGCTGCTGGTCCACCGTCGATTTGGCGGCCACCATGGTTGGTTACCCAGATACCAGAAGCTCCCGCAGCAAGCGAACGTTCAACGTCCTCACGGCATTGTGGTCCCTTAACATAAACAGGAAGTCCTGAGTATTCAGCGATAAATTCTACATCTCGAGGGGATAGGCGTTGTTTAGCTGATTTGTAAACAAAGTCCATTGATTTTCCAGCACCTTCTGGCAGGTATTCTTCAACAATCGGCATGCCAACTGGGAAGACAAAACCATTACGCTTATCAACCTCACGATTGCCCCCTACAGTCGCATCTGCCGTCAAGACAATCGCTTTATAACCTTCAGCCTTCACACGGTCCATGATGTGGCGGTTAATGCCATCATCCTTACTAAAGTAAAATTGGAACCAATGAGGTGTCCCTTGAAGGGCTTCCGTAATTTCTGGAAGATCGACAGTAGAGTAAGAGCTGGTTGTATAGAGGGAACCAAACTCATGCACACCACGCGCAGTAGCCACTTCCCCCTGTTCATTTGCTAATTTATGGGCCGCAACAGGTGCCATAATGATTGGTGAAGACAATTTTTCGCCTGCAAATTCAATCTCTGTACTTGGATTTTCTACATTGCAAAGCGTATGCGGAACGATGAGTTTGTGGTTAAAGGCGCGGATATTCTCACGCAAAGTGAAAGTATCTTCCGCTCCACTAGCGATATAGCCAAATGCTGCTTTAGGAATCACTTGTTGCGCCATTGGCTCCAAATCATAAGTATTGATGAAGTCTACATGACCTTCTGCATTGCTTGTTTTGTATGACATAAAATGTCCTCCTTAATAAGTAAGCGTTTACTTTGTATATTACAAAAATATCTTAACTCTTTTTTCAAAACTTTTCAAATATTTTGTTTGGAAATTTCAGAAATTTTATTTCTATGATAAAAAATCCTTATAACGACAATAAAAAATAGATATTATCCAAAGGAGATTTTAAGTGCTACAATAACTGTATTATTTCTAGATGGGAGGTTCTATTTTTGGATTGGTCCATTGTTGAACAATATCTACCACTATATCAAAAGGCATTTCTTCTGACCTTGCATATTGCAGTTTGGGGGATTCTGGGATCCTTTCTGCTCGGCTTAATCGTTAGTATCATCCGACACTATCAAATCCCTGTTTTGGCGCAAGTAGCGACAGCCTATATTGAATTGTCACGCAATACGCCCCTTTTGATTCAACTCTTCTTTCTCTACTTCGGTCTTCCTAGAGTAGGGATTGTCCTATCTTCAGAAGTCTGTGCCACTTTAGGACTGGTCTTTTTAGGAGGCTCCTATATGGCAGAATCTTTCCGAAGTGGGCTGGAAGCCGTCAGTCAAACCCAGCAGGAGATTGGATTAGCTATCGGTCTGACACCTCTACAGGTCTTTCGCTATGTGGTTCTTCCGCAAGCAACAGCGGTGGCACTCCCCTCTTTTAGTGCCAATGTCATTTTCCTGATCAAGGAAACCTCTGTTTTCTCAGCAGTGGCTTTGGCCGATCTCATGTATGTCGCCAAGGACTTGATTGGGCTCTACTATGAGACAGACATTGCGCTAGCTATGTTGGTAGTTGCTTACCTTATCATGTTGCTACCCATCTCACTGGTCTTTAGCTGGATAGAAAGGAGGCTCCGCCATGCAGGATTCGGGAATCCAAGTACTCTTTCAGGGAAATAATCTCCTGCGGATTTTACAGGGATTGGGCGTCACGATTGGGATATCCATCCTGTCTGTTCTCTTATCCATGATGTTCGGAACAGTCATGGGAATCATCATGACCTCCCATTCTAGAATCGTACGATTTTTGACACGATTGTATTTAGAATTCATCCGTATCATGCCCCAGTTGGTGCTACTCTTCATTGTTTACTTTGGCTTGGCTCGAAACTTTAATATCAATATCTCAGGTGAGACTTCAGCTATTATCGTTTTTACCCTCTGGGGAACAGCTGAAATGGGAGACTTGGTACGTGGAGCCATCACGTCTCTCCCTAAACATCAGTTTGAAAGTGGACAGGCACTAGGCTTAACCAATGTTCAACTTTACTACCACATCATCATCCCACAGGTTTTGAGAAGACTGCTACCGCAGGCTATCAATCTTGTTACTCGGATGATCAAAACCACTTCCTTGGTTGTCTTGATTGGGGTAGTTGAAGTTACCAAGGTTGGACAACAAATCATCGACAGCAATCGCCTGACTATCCCAACTGCTTCATTTTGGATTTATGGAACCATTCTAGTCTTGTATTTCGCAGTCTGCTTCCCTATTTCCAAACTATCCACTCACTTAGAAAAACATTGGAGGAACTAAATGTCTGAAACTATCTTAGAAATCAAGGAACTAACAAAATCCTTTGGAGACAATCCTATCCTCCAAGGACTTTCTTTAGATATTAAAAAGGGGGAAGTTGTGGTTATTCTTGGGCCATCTGGTTGTGGGAAAAGTACCCTCCTTCGTTGCCTCAATGGCTTAGAAAGTATTCAAGGTGGAGATATTCTTCTGGACGGTCAGTCTATCGTTGAAAATAAAAAAGACTTTCACCTCGTTCGCCAAAAGATTGGCATGGTCTTTCAAAGCTATGAACTCTTTCCCCATCTGGATGTCCTTCAAAACCTCATCCTAGGCCCTATCAAAGCTCAAGGAAGAGACAAGAAGGAAGTAACGGAAGAAGCTTTGCAATTACTAGAACGTGTTGGTTTGCTGGATAAACAACATAGCTTTGCGCGTCAATTATCTGGTGGACAGAAGCAACGGG
>NZ_DXLC01000179.1:0-1382 GCF_019414905.1 Streptococcus sp.
GATACCATTATTATCCATGGTTTGGAGACTCAGATTATTTCGTAAACCAGCTAGGGTTTCTGTTGCATTAGCTTTCAAACTAGCATCTGTTACTTTAGCAAGTAAAGCTTCTGCTTCTTTGAGCTTGGCTTCTACTTTTTCAGTCTCTACTTGAGGAACTTCTGGCTCAGCAGGTGTTTCCTCTACTGGTTCTTCATCCGCTTTGAAGTTCTTTTTGGGATCTTCACTGTGGTCTTTCTTACCTAAGACATGCTCGCTGGCATTTCCCCATCCGTCATTAGAATGTGGACGTTCATCAGGATGTTCAACATAGTACTTAATCGTCGCAAATAAATCTTCCAAGGTATAACCGTTTGGAGCTTTGTATGAGTGATCATCAAACCAAGCAAATTTAATGTTATGGTAATGATCCTTATGAGGAATGATTAAATTACCATTTTTAATCTCAACTGTATGCTCGACCATGTATGGAAGTCGTACGAGTGGAATTCGTTTTTCACCTTTCACACGATTGTAAATGGCCGCTGCACTATCTCCAGTTGGATTTGCTTGAGCGTCTGCATCTGGAGATGGAGGTAGGATACCTTTTTCTTTAGTATAAGATTGAGCAGCTGCTTTTTCCTTATCAGAAAGGCTATCTTTTCCAATCCAGTGACTATGACCCATATGAGGCGTTACATAGGCATCTCCTTCATCACTGATAATATCATGTTCGTCAAAAATGTAGCCATCTGAGGTTGTATACTTATCAGCTAATTGTGCAATACGGACTTCGTTTTCGGTATATTCAATTTGAGAATTTGGTTTACCAAGACGTTCTGGATGGGTAATTGGTGCTAGGAATGCCAATAAATCATCTACTAATTTTTCTTTATTAGAAGATTCATCATTCAAGCGTTCTGCTAATTTGTCTAAGGCTTGGAAATCAGAAGTACGACCCTTATTTTCAGACAAGGCTTTATGAGCCTCGACCAATAAATTATATGCTTTATCATAAAATTCTTGGTCACGAGGTGGTACATTTTCTTTCTTCGCAACTAGGGCATGCGTCTCTTGAGTTTTCTTAGACAAGAGATTTTCAATAGCGTCAATCTTATCCTTGGCTAAGTCTTTAGCTAGAACATAACGACTAGCGCCCTTATCTTCGATAATATATCCATCACCAACTTTTCTAACAACCTGGTTGACATCAAATTCTGTCGGTTTATTTTCCACTGGTGCTAGAGGTTTGGTAGGAGGGGCTGGCTTCAGAGGAGTAACACTTGGCAAGACACTGCCATTTTGTCCCTTAACAGCTATCATACGAGCCAATTTTTCTTCAAGCGGTGACATTTGTGAATAAGGAATAAAGTGATAATGGTCTCCGTGAGGCACTGCGACAC
>NZ_DXLC01000018.1:0-4509 GCF_019414905.1 Streptococcus sp.
AACTGTCAGAAGCAGACAAAGCCAAAGCTAAGTTGGCTGTAAAAGACGCCGCAGATGCAGCTAAGTCAGAAATCGAACAAGCTACAGACCAAGCAACAGTTGAAGAAAAAGAAACAGCAGGTAAACAAGCTATTTCAAATGTTGCGGAAATTGGTAAAGAACAAGCTAAGTCAGAAATCGACAAAGCTGTAGCTACTAAGCTACAAGCTATTGAAGGCAATGCCAAACTGTCAGAAGCAGACAAAGCCAAAGCTAAGTTGGCTGTAAAAGACGCCGCAGAAGATGCGAAGAAAGCTATTGACGCATCTACAAGTCAAGCGGAAGTAGATGCAAACGTAACGAAAGGTACGGACTCTATCTCATCAGTTGCGGAAGTTGGTAAAGACCAAGCTAAGTCAGCCCTAGATTCAGCTCTATCTGCTAAGGAAACTGCAATTGACAACAATGTTAAACTTTCAGACACAGAAAAATCAGCAGCCAAAGCCGCGGCGAAGCAAGCAGCGGACGATGCGAAGAAAGCAATCGATGCAGCTACAACTCAAGCAGAAGTAGATAGAGTTCTTCGTAATGATATTTACAAAGATGATGCAGCAATTAATGAAGTAGAAGCATTTGACTTATCATCTCTATTAGTCAATGGATTTGTCTCTGTTAAACAAGGAGAAACTTTAACAGATCAAGAAGTACTATCTAAAGTAAACTTACCGAAGGATGTAGAGGTTATTAAAGTTGAAAAACCTACAACATCAGCTTTAGGTAGACTAGTAGCTAAAGTAACACTTAAGTTATCAGATGGCAGTGTAGAAGAAATCAACGTACCTGTTGAAGTTGTTGCTCCACAAAATCATGGAAATGAAGGAAATGGAGCAAATAACGGAGCTACTAACACTGACGCAAAAGCGGATAAAGCTAAGTTAGAAGCTGCTATTCATCAATTAGATGAATTTAAGTTTGATACAGAAACTGCAAAAGAAGCGAATGCATTATCAGCAGATGCTAAGAAAGTATTTGCCAATGCAGCTGCAAGTCAAGCAGAAGTGGATGCAATGGTTAAACGTATCGAAGACTTCATGACGAAAGTTGCTTCATCAACTGATCATGCAACTCCAGCTAATGACCAAGCTGCTCAAACACCAGCTGTAGCTCCAGCTACTACTCAAGCAGCAGCTAATGCTAGCCAAACAGTATCAGCACAAGCAAATGCGCGTAAAGCGGCTAAAGAATTGCCAAATACAGGTACAGTAAATTCTACTGTAGCTATGGTAGCAGCAGCCGCAAGTGCAGTACTTGGTCTTGGCCTTGCAGGTCGTCGTCGTAAAGAAGACGAAGAAGCTTAATTGGTAGATTGTTTGATTATTAGATAATGAATCTGATTTTCAGAGCTTAAACAAGTACCTCTCATAAGAAAATCTCCTAGCAGGAAAGTCTGCTAGGAGATTTTTGATACAGGTAAATTGATCAGTGAATCTAAATCCTAAATTTCATGAGGTAATGAGAGGTTTAGGTCAACTTGATTTCAAAATTTTTAGGTCTAGGAATGACTATTCATATAGAGATAGGTAATTCTTCAAAGATGGTAGTCATATAGAGGACGATAGTTGTTAAGTAATGTTTTAATTGATAATAGTTGCTATTTGATGATGTTTTATGTCAAAGTAAATAAATAGGATTTTTATTTTTGACAAATGATAACATATGATGTAATGATTTTTAGGGAAAAGCTATTTGGAATAAAGGAGTTGCTCACATAACAATTCAGGATCAAAAATAGACAGTTGAGGAGCGGAAGTGATAAATCGAGTTTGCTACTGTATAATGGATTTATCACTAATACTCTTCGAAAATCAAATTCAAACCACGTCAGCTTCGCCTTGCCGTACTCAAGTACAGCCTACGGCTAGCTTCCTAGTTTGCTCTTTGATTTTCATTGAGTATAAAAGTGCTCCAGGCCATATTTTACACAGCAATAGTCTTATAAAAAAGGACAGAAACCATTGTAAAGGCTATCAAAAAGGAGTATAATGAGTGCAAGACATTTCGGAGGTGAAAGATGCTAGAAGTAAGAAGTCTAGAGAAAAGTTTTGGATCCAAGCAAGTTTTGTTTGGTATTGACTTTCAAGCGCGACCAGGTCGTATTTTGGGATTAGTCGGGAAAAACGGTGCTGGGAAAACAACGATTTTCCACAGTATTTTGAAGTTTTTAGAATACCAAGGAGAAATCAGTCTAGATGGTCAGGATATTCGTCAGGAGACCTACGCTCGGATTGGCTATCTTCCTGAAGAACGCAGTCTCATGCCTAAATTGACAGTTCTTGAACAAGTTCGCTACTTGGCGACTCTAAAAGGCATGGATGCCAAGGAGGTCAAGGAAAAACTCCCTCAATGGATGAAGAGGTTGGAAGTGAAAGGGAAGCTGACAGATAAAATCAAGAGTCTGTCAAAAGGAAATCAGCAGAAGATTCAGCTCATCATTACTCTGATTCATGAACCAGACTTGATTATCTTGGATGAGCCTTTCAGTGGCTTGGACCCAGTTAATACTGAATTGCTCAAGCAAGTCATTTTTCAGGAAAAAGAGCGTGGAGCAACCATTATCTTTTCTGATCATGTCATGACCAACGTCGAGGAGCTTTGTGACGATATTCTCATGATCCGAGATGGCCGTGTGGTCTTGCATGGACCAGTTCAGGATGTCCGCAATCAATACGGGAAAACGCGTCTCTTTGTTTCAAGTGAGCGAAGTAAGGAAGAATTGGAAAACCTTCCTCATGTCAAGCAGGTGAGCTTGACCAAACAAGGCAGTTGGAAATTGATCTTGGAGGACGAGAGTGCCGGAAGAGAACTCTTCCCAATCTTGACTCAGGGGCAATATATCGCAACCTTTGACCAGCAAGCGCCAACAATCGATGAAATCTTTAAACTAGAATCAGGGGTGGAAGTATGAGAAATATGTGGGTTGTAATCAAGGAAACCTATCTTCGACATGTCAAATCGTGGAGTTTCTTCTTTATGGTGATTTCGCCGTTCCTCTTTTTAGGAATCTCTGTAGGAATTGCCTATCTCCAAGGCTCCTCAATGGCTAAAAATGATAAAGTGGCAGTAGTGACAACAGTGCCGTCTGTAGCAGAAGGACTGAAGAATGTAAATGGTGTTAACTTTGACTATAAAGACGAAGCAAGTGCAAAAGAAGCGATTAAAGATGAAAAATTAAAAGGCTATTTGACTATTGATCAAGAAGATAGTGTTCTAAAGGCAGTTTATCATGGCGAAACATCGCTTGAAAATGGAATTAAATTTGCAGTTACAGGTACACTCAATGAATTGCAAAATCAACTTAATCGTTCAACGGCCTCCTTGTCTCAAGAGCAGGAAAAACGCTTAGCGCAGACAATTCAATTCACAGAAAAGATTGATGAAGCCAAGGAAAATAAAAAGTTTATTCAAACAATGGCAGCAGGCGCCTTAGGATTCTTTCTTTATATGATCCTGATTACCTATGCGGGTGTAACAGCTCAGGAAGTTGCCAGTGAAAAAGGCACCAAAATCATGGAAGTCGTCTTTTCTAGCATAAGGGCTAGTCACTATTTCTATGCGCGTATGATGGCTCTGTTTCTGGTGATTTTAACGCATATCGGGATTTATGTTGTAGGTGGTCTAGCAGCCATTTTGCTCTTTAAAGATTTGCCATTCTTGGCTCAGTCTGGTGTTTTAGATCACTTGGGAGATGCTTTCTCACTGAATACATTGCTCTTTATTTTAGTCAGTCTCTTTATGTACGTAGTCTTGGCGGCCTTTCTAGGTTCCATGGTTTCTCGCCCTGAGGACTCAGGAAAAGCCTTGTCGCCTTTGATGATTTTGATTATGGGTGGTTTTTTTGGAGTGACAGCTCTAGGTGCAGCTGGTGACAATCTCATCTTGAAGATTGGTTCTTATATTCCCTTTATTTCAACCTTCTTTATGCCATTTAGAACCATTAATGGCTATGCAGGGGGAGTAGAAGCATGGATTTCACTTGCTATTACAGTGATTTTTGCAGTGTTAGCAACAGGATTTATCGGACGCATGTATGCCAGCCTAGTCCTTCAAACGGATGATTTAGGGATTTGGAAAACCTTTAGACGTGCCTTAGCTTATAAATAGAAGAGCCTCGCGAAAGCGAGGTTTTTTAGAGATAAAAAGAGTGGAATTCAGAAAAATATTTTTCATATCTATTGACTTTTAGGGGTGAAATTTGGTATTATAGTAGGCGGTATTGTTTACCCCATTTGAAAGGCCCCGGAACCTTCCAAATACTTTTCGATGGGAAGGAACACCCATCACCGTAAACAAAAATCGAACTATATATAGGAGAAATCATGAACAAAACAACATTTATGGCTAAACCAGGCCAAGTTGAACGTAAATGGTACGTAGTTGACGCAACTGATGTACCACTTGGACGTCTTTCTGCAGTAGTTGCTAGCGTACTTCGCGGAAAAAACAAACCAACATTTACACCACACACTGATA
>NZ_DXLC01000180.1:0-3889 GCF_019414905.1 Streptococcus sp.
CCTCCAGAAAGCTGGGCTGGAAAATTATTGAGACGATGAGCCAGACCTACATCTGTCAGAACCTGCTCAGGATCCAAGGCATCTGTCACGATTTCAGAAGCCAACTCCACATTTTCCTTAGCGGTCAGATTGGAAACTAGATTATAAAACTGAAAAACAAAGCCTACATCATTTCTACGATAATTGGTCCTCTGGTGGGAACTATAATCTGCAATATTGGCACCATCAATCCAGATTTCCCCCTCGTCATTGGTATCCATTCCCCCAAGAAGGTTAAGAACTGTTGACTTACCAGCACCTGACGCACCTAGAATAATAACCAATTCTCCCTTTTCAATCTCAAAATTCACATCACGATTGGCCACAATTTCCGTGTCCCCAACCTGATAACGCTTGTAACAGTGTTTCATCTCAATATAAGCCATCAGAGCCACCCTCTCTCAAACAATTTACTTCCTACTACCATTATAACGCTTTTTCAACTAGTTGGAAACTGCTTACACTCTCAACCCCTTCAAAAAAGGCAGTCTCAAACCACTGCCTTCTATCCTCTTCTTAAAAATAAAATTGAACAAAATCTCCTTCTGCTGTTGCTACCGAAATCCAATCTTTCCCCATGCATTTCACTTCTGCTTTTTCTTGATTGACTTCAATTACACTTTTTTCAATACCTGGATAAGAGACTCGCAAATCTCCTCCACTCCTTGATAAAATGGTCATCTGTAAGAGTTTTTTATCCTCCCAGCGCATACTAACTTCAAAATGTCCACGTGCCATTAAGCCTGAAACGGAACCTGTTGACCATGCATCGGGTAGGGCGGCTAGAGGTACCAGATAAGCTGTATGAGACTGGAGCAACATTTCTGCCATGCCACTGCTAGCACCAAAATTACCATCTATCTGAAAAGGAGGGTGGCTACACCAAAGATTTGGCAAGGTGGATGACTTTAACTGCTCTGCTAATAATTTATGGGCTCGGTTGCCATCTCCTAGACGCGCCCAAAGATTGATCTTATTAGCCTTGGACCAGCCTGTACCACCGTCTCCACGATCATTGAGGCTAGCACGCGCCGATTCAAGATACTCTTGTCCCTTGTAGCTAAAGAGATTTCCAGGATAGAGTCCCACCAGATGGGAAGCGTGCCGATGCTGGGCCTCCACTTTTTCATTTTGAAAATGTTGCTCTTCCTCCTCATACCACTCTCTGATTCGACCAGATTGAGTGATTTGTAGAGGATTAAGCAGGTCAAATTTTTCTTTGACTTCCGTCAACAAGTCCGCATCCATCCCCAATTCTTGAGCAGCCTGGATAAAATCATGAAATAACTGCCAAATCAGAGATTGGTCATAGGTATTGCCAATCGAAATCGGCCCATGTTCTGGAGAATAAGACGGAGAAGAGACCCAACGATACGCCTGCTGATCCTTATGTAAAAAGACATTCCAAAAACGAACCGTTTCCCTCAACATGGGATAAATTTTCTCCCTGAGATAGTCTTGATCCCTATAAAATGAATAGGCTTCATAAACAGTTTGCATCATCCACGCATTGGCAGCTGGCGACCAACCCCAATAGTAATCCCAACCAGGTGCCGTCCAACCAAAAGGAGTCGCTTGAGTATGAACCAACCAACCATTCTCCTCTCCTTCCCGAGAGACGATTCCTGCATACCTTGCAGCCGCTAGACGACCATAGACTCGCAAATCATCGATATAGTTGATAACTGGAAAAGCCGTCTCTAGGAGATTGGTAAGATAGGCTGGCCAATAATTCATCTGCAGATTGATATTCAGGTGATAGTCCGAATTCCAAGGAGGATTATCGACCCCATTCCAGACACCTTGCAGGTTAGCTGGTAGCGAATCTGGGCAATCTCTGGAAGAACTAATCAATAAATACCGCCCATACTGGAAGAACAGCTCCTCCAAAGCCTGCCCCTCTTGTGGATTATAATTTTTTAACAAATCATCTGTAGTGGATGCGTCAACTTCAGCCCCCAAATCCAATTGAACACGCTGAAATAAAGCTTGGTAGTCCTGAATATGCCTTGATTTCAATTGGTCATAGCCCTTTTCTTTAGCTGTCTCCACCAGATTTTTTACTTGTCGCTCCAAATCTAGTTTCTTGCGATAATTGCTAGCAGGATTTTGGGCAAAATTCGTCTTAGCTGCCAAGAAGAGATTGGCATAACTGGCTCCTGATATCTGAACCTTATCCGACCAGACTCTAATGTCTCCATCTGTTTCCCAAGCTAGATAACTAGCAAACTGCAGGTCATTGTCCTTAACTCGCCCCTTCATCAAGATATAAGAATCAGTAATATCCAGCTTCCACTCCTTGTAATCAGATTTTTCCTGCTCATACTTTCCATCAGAAGCCAAATCACGGGTCAAGGATAGTTCTATAGTAAAATCTAGAGTTTCCAACCCTTCCTTAGTAAAGCGCTGAACCAAGAGATCATCTGGAAAACTCGCAAAGGCTTTACGTTCAAATCGCGTTCCCTTATAGGCATAGGAAGTCGTCGCAAGTGCCTTACTGATATTCAGCTGTCTCTGATAATCCGTCACCTGAGACAAAGTATTGCCTTGATTACTAAACACAATATGAATATCCCCAAATGACAGATAGGTCCCATATTGACTCGTTTGGGGCCCAACTAGGTGCTGTTCTGCCAGTTCTTTTGCCCGATTGTAATCTCTCTTTTCCAAAGCCTGCCGAATTTCAGCTAAAAAACTATACTGGTCCTGAAGATTTCCACCCTGATAATCTGAACTATCAGGAAGTGGACCACCAGACCAAAGACTTTTTTCATTGAATTGAATCCGTTCAGCCCCTATAAGCCCAAATACTTTAGCACCTAAAGAACCATTGCCAATCGGTAAAGACTCTTCTTCCCACCCCTTGTAAGTGGTTGAAGCTGGTTGCTTGTAGGTCAGCACATAATCTTGTTTTTTATTCCTTATCATACTACCATACTAACATAAAAAGCCTAGAAATCAATTCTAGACTTACAATTTTTTATTTTCCAAGGTAGTATTCAGAAACTACGTTCAATTTTTCGTCGAATTCGAATACCAATGGTGGGAAGTTAGGGATTTCCACGTCCATGATTTCGTCATCTGACAAACCTTTGATGTGTTTTACAAGGGCACGGATTGAGTTACCGTGAGCTCCTACGAATACGTTTTTACCATCTTTAAGAGCTGGAGCGATTTTATCTTCCCAGAAAGGAAGGGCACGTTCCAAAGTCACTTTCAAGTTTTCAGCATCTGGGATTACTGAGTCGTCAAGTGAAGCGTAACGACGGTCTGTGTGAGCTGAGTGCTCATCATCACGGTCCATGTTTGGAGGCAATACATCGTATGAACGACGCCAGATGTGAACTTGTTCATCACCAAATTGTTCAGCAGCTTCAGCTTTGTTTTTACCAGTCAAACCACCATAGTGACGTTCGTTCAAACGCCATGATTTTTCAACTGGAACCCACAATTGATCAGAAGCTTCAAGAGCCAAGTTAGTTGTTTTGATCGCACGTTTCAATACTGAAGTGTAAGCTTGGTCAAATTCGATACCAGCTTCTTTGATCAATTTACCAGCGTCAATCGCTTGTTGTGTACCTTTTTCAGACAAATCAACATCAGCCCAACCAGTGAAAAGGTTAGCTTTGTTCCATTCAGACTCACCGTGGCGAGCAAAAACCAATTTTACCATTAGATGGATTCTCCTTTAAATTTTCCGAGGTTTCCCCTCGTTTATCTATTCTATTTTACACAATTTTTCACAAAAAAGCTAGTCAAAACCAAAAAGGAAAGGACTGTTTGCCAATCACATTGTTTGGCTCTATAATATTTGTAGTGGGTAACCCCCTATGGATATTATGGAGCCTTT
>NZ_DXLC01000181.1:0-9723 GCF_019414905.1 Streptococcus sp.
TGCTTAGGACAGGCAGTCATAGTGATTTGTTTTAATAAATTTTAAGGGGGTTCTCATGAAACTTAGAATCTTCGCAGAAGATAAACCTGCTGAAAAGGTTTTTGACTATCAGTTAGAGCTGGCAGATGAAACAATTATTCTATCGACAGCACTCTTGTCAGGTGCTATTGCTTTGGCAGGATTATTTTCTGCTTTGAAAGAAAAATAAAAATAGAAAAGGACAAATAAAATGGTTTTACCAAATTTTAAAGAAAATCTAGAAAAATATGCGAAATTATTGGTTGCGAACGGAATCAACGTGCAACCTGGTCACACTTTGGCTCTCTCTATCGACGTGGAGCAACGTGAGTTGGCTCACTTAATCGTCAAAGAAGCTTATGCCTTGGGGGCGCATGAGGTGATCGTTCAGTGGACAGATGATGTCATCAACCGCGAGAAATTCCTCCACGCACCGATGGAACGTTTGGACAATGTGCCAGAATACAAGATTGCTGAGATGAACTATCTCTTGGAGAACAAGGCTAGCCGTCTCGGTGTCCGTTCATCTGATCCAGGTGCCTTGAACGGTGTGGACGCTGACAAACTTTCAGCTTCTGCAAAAGCGATGGGACTTGCCATGAAGCCAATGCGTATCGCAACTCAATCCAATAAAGTCAGCTGGACTGTGGCAGCCGCTGCTGGACTTGAGTGGGCTAAGAAAGTCTTTCCAAATGCTGCGAGCGACGAAGAGGCAGTTGATCTCCTTTGGGACCAAATCTTCAAAACTTGCCGTGTCTACGAAGCAGATCCTGTTAAGGCTTGGGAAGAGCATGCAGCCATCCTCAAGAGTAAGGCAGATATGCTTAATAAAGAACAATTTTCAGCCCTTCATTACACAGCACCAGGAACTGATTTGACACTTGGCTTGCCGAAGAACCACGTTTGGGAATCAGCTGGTGCTATTAATGCGCAGGGAGAAGGATTTTTGCCAAATATGCCGACAGAGGAAGTATTCACAGCACCAGACTTCCGCCGTGCAGATGGTTATGTCACTTCTACAAAACCGCTTAGCTATAACGGAAATATTATTGAAGGTATTAAAGTAACCTTTAAAGACGGCCAAATCGTAGACATTACTGCTGAGAAGGGTGATCAGGTCATGAAAGACCTTGTCTTTGAAAATGCGGGTGCGCGTGCCTTAGGTGAATGTGCCTTGGTACCAGATCCAAGTCCAATTTCTCAGTCAGGCATTACCTTCTTCAACACCCTTTTTGATGAGAATGCTTCAAACCACTTGGCTATCGGTGCAGCCTATGCGACTAGCGTCGTTGGTGGAGCAGAGATGAGTGAAGAGGAGCTTGAAGCTGCGGGACTTAACCGTTCAGATGTTCACGTGGACTTTATGATTGGTTCTAATCAGATGGATATCGATGGTATCCGTGAGGATGGAACACGTGTGCCTCTCTTCCGTAACGGAGATTGGGCAAATTAAGGAGCCAAGATGATAGGAAGTATGTTTGTTGGTCTCCTAGTGGGATTTTTAGCAGGTGCTCTGACCAATCGTGGAGAGCGAATGGGATGTTTTGGAAAAATGTTTCTGGGCTGGATTGGTGCTTTTATAGGCCACTTGCTTTTTGGGACTTGGGGACCGATAATAGCAGGAACTGCCATTATTCCGGCAGTACTAGGTTCCATGATTGTCTTAGCGATTTTCTGGAGACGAGGAAGTTAATTTCTTAAATCTGATACTCAATGAAAATCAAAGAGCAAACTAGGAAACTAGCCGCAGGTTGCTCAAAGCACTGCTTTGAGGTTGTAGATAGAACTGACGAAGTCAGCTCAAAACACTGTTTTGAGGTTGCAGATAGAACTGACGAAGTCAGTAACATATATACGGCAAGGCGACGTTGACGCGGTTTGAAGAGTATGAAATGAAAAGGAGGTTGGTCATTGAGACAGCCTCCTTTTGATATGATATAATAGTTCTATGAGATTAGATAAATTTTTAGTTGCCTGCGCTGTGGGGAGCCGAACTGAGGTCAAAAACTTGCTCAAGGCTGGTCGCGTGACGGTAAATGGTAAAAAAGAAAAATCAGCTAAATTGCAGATTGATGAAGAAAGAGATGAGATTCGCTTTGATGGGCAAGTGTTGGAGTATGAAGAGTTTGTCTACTACATGATGAACAAGCCCCAAGGAGTTATCTCAGCGACTGAGGATCCTAAACACAGAACGGTGTTGGACTTGTTGGATGACTTGGCTCGGAGCAAGGAAGTTTTCCCAGTAGGGCGCTTGGATATTGACACGCATGGTCTTTTGCTCTTGACCAATGATGGTCAGCTGGCCCATGCTCTTCTTTCGCCCAAGCGTCATGTGGACAAGACCTATTTGGCTCAGGTCAAGGGAATTATGGCCCAAGAAGATGTGGAGATATTTGCCAAGGGCATTCCGCTCAAAGACTTTACTTGTCAGCCTGCTAAACTGGAGATTCTTTCCACAGATGCAGAAAAGAATCAGAGTCAAATCCGTGTGACTATTGCAGAAGGGAAGTTTCATCAGGTCAAGCGTATGGTGGCCTACTGTGGTAAGGAAGTAGTAGACTTGCAACGTTTGACTATGGGAACTCTAGTATTGGATGAGAACTTGCAGCGAGGAGAATGGCGTCGCTTGACCAAGGAGGAGTTAGAAGCTCTCCTTGCGAATATTGCCTAATTTGATTTATATTCGAAAAGGTGAGGGAGAATATCCTTGCCTTTTATGTTTTTCAGTTGCTTCCTTTGTGAAAAGAGTTATAATAGACTGTAGAATAAAAGGAGGAATCTATGAACGCGATTCAAGAATCATTTACTGATAAATTATTTGCCAACTATGAAGCAAATGTAAAATACCAAGCGATTGAAAATGCTGCCAGCCACAACGGAATTTTTGCAGCCCTAGAACGTCGCCAAAGCCATGTAGACAACACCCCTGTTTTCTCATTGGATTTGACCAAGGACAAAGTAACTAACCAGAAGGCTTCTGGTCGTTGCTGGATGTTTGCAGCCCTTAACACTTTCCGCCACAAGCTCATCTCACAATACAAACTAGAAAACTTTGAGTTGTCACAGGCCCACACTTTCTTCTGGGACAAGTATGAGAAATCAAACTGGTTCTTGGAACAAGTCATTGCGACTGCAGACCAAGACTTGACGAGCCGTAAGGTTAAATTTCTACTCCAAACACCACAACAAGATGGCGGTCAGTGGGATATGGTCGTTTCTCTCTTTGAGAAATACGGTGTCGTGCCTAAGTCAGTTTACCCTGAGTCTGTTTCATCTAGTAGCAGTCGTGAGCTAAATGCAATTCTTAACAAATTGCTTCGCCAAGATGCTCAAATCTTGCGTGACTTGCTTGTTTCTGGTGCTGATCAAGCAACTGTTCAGGCTAAGAAAGAAGACCTCTTGCAAGAAATCTTTAATTTCCTTGCAATGTCACTAGGTCTCCCACCACGTAAATTTGACTTTGCTTATCGTGATAAAGACAATAACTACCAAAGCGAAAAAGGTATCACTCCACAAGAGTTTTACAAGAAATATGTCAATCTTCCTCTAGAAGACTACGTTTCTGTTATCAATGCTCCAACTGCTGATAAACCTTATGGCCAATCTTATACAGTTGAGATGTTGGGAAATGTGGTTGGTAGCCGTGCGGTTCGTTACATTAACGTACCGATGGAGCGCTTGAAAGAATTGGCAATCGCTCAAATGCAAGCAGGTGAGACTGTTTGGTTTGGTTCAGATGTCGGTCAGCTTAGCAACCGTAAAGCTGGAATTCTTGCGACAGATGTTTATGACTTTGAATCAAGCATGGACATTAAACTCACTCAAGACAAGGCTGGACGTTTGGACTACAGCGAAAGCTTAATGACCCACGCTATGGTCTTGACAGGTGTGGACTTGGATGAAAATGGGAAATCAACTAAGTGGAAGGTTGAAAACTCATGGGGAGACAAGGTCGGAACAGATGGCTACTTCGTTGCCTCAGACGCTTGGATGGACGAATACACATACCAAATCGTTGTTCGTAAAGAATTGCTGACAGCAGAAGAACAAGCTGCCTATGAAGCAGATCCAATTGTGCTTGCACCATGGGATCCAATGGGAGCCTTGGCAGAATAAAAGCATAGAAAAAAGGAATCTAGTTTAAAACCGGATTCCTTTTTGAATGTATAGATTACATGATGTGAAGAACATGCGCCACAATACCCACTGCGAAGAGTGCAAGGATAATAGTGATTGGAGATACTTTTTTCTTAAGCAAGTACATGCAAAGGAAAGTAAGGAGTAGTCCTGATAGTCCAGGGATCAACATATCCAAGTTTTGTTGGAAAGTAGTAACTTTTTCAGGTGTTTGAGACAATCCTTGTCCTACTTGTGCGAATGCTTCTTGGATACCTTTAGATCCTTCTGGCAATTTATCCCAATGGATATAAGCCTTTTCATCTAGTTGAACTTTGGCAACATCGAAAGCAAATTTAATATTTACCCAACGTTGAACAAGGACAGCAAGAATGAACATACCAAGGATAGAAGCGCCTTTAGTGATGTCTTGGAGGATACCGCCAGACATATCTTTAGTGATTTCTGATCCAGCCTTGTATCCAATCTCTTGTGTATACCACAAGAATGACATACGAATCAAGTTCCAAAGAACGAAGAAGAGGATTGGACCTAAGATATTACCAGTAAGGGCAAGTGAAGCACCGAGTGATCCAAGGATTGGGCGTACTGTAAACCAGAATACTGGGTCACCGATACCAGCAAGAGGTCCCATCATACCGATTTTAACCCCTTGGATAGCGGCATCATCAATTTCAACACCGTTAGCACGTTCTTCTTCAAGTGCAAGAGTAACCCCCATGATTGGAGCGGCTACGTATGGGTGAGTGTTGAAGAACTCAAGATGGCGTTCAAGAGCAGCGATTTGATCTTCTTTTTTAGTGTAGAGTTTTTTAAGAGCTGGAATTAATGAGTAAGCCCAACCCAAGTTTTGCATACGTTCATAGTTCCAAGAACCTTGTAAGAAAGTTGAACGCCACCAAACTTTTTTACGATCTGATTTAGTTAATTGAAGTTTTTCAGTCATGATGTTTTCAGTCCTTTCTTATCTTAGTAGTCTTCTAGGATATCGCCGATTGGGTCGTTAGAAGTTGCGGCTCCTCCGCCACCATTTCCACCAGTTTTAGAAAGGTGAAGGTAGATAAGAGCGATAGCAACACCGATAGCACCAAATCCGATTAGAGTAATATCTGACACGGCAGCAAGCACGAAACCGATAGCGAAGAATGGCCATACTTCACGAGTTGCCATCATGTTGATAACCATAGCGTAACCAACGGCAACGACCATACCACCACCGATAGCCATACCATCTTTGAGCCAATCAGGCATAGCATTTAGAATGCTTTGTACTGTTTCAGTTGGTACCATTAGAAGGAGTGCTGCAGGGACTGCAATACGAAGACCTTGAAGAAGAAGTGCGACAAAGTGAGCACGTTCAACTGCTTTGAAGTCACCTTTTTTAGCAGAAGCATCAGCAGTGTGAACCAATCCGACAGAGAGTGTACGGACAATCATAGTCAAGAATAGACCAGCAACTGCAAGAGGGATAGCAACCGCTTGGGCAACACCGATACCTGTCTTAGTAAAGTCGCCACCAAGAACCATGATAATGGCAGCAGCAACAGAAGCAAGAGCAGCGTCAGGAGCTACGGCAGCTCCGATGTTAGCCCAACCAAGGGCGATCATTTGAAGAGAACCACCAAGGATAATCCCTGCTTCAAGGTTACCAGTAACAAGACCGATAAGGGTACAAGCTACGATTGGTTGATGGAATTGGAACTGGTCGAGGATACCTTCAAGACCTGCTAGGAAGGCTACAACGACTACTAAAACCATAGAAATAATAGACATCTTTAAAATCCTTTCATAAAATCGATTATTGCACGTTTGCTTTGTTGATCAAGTCAAACAAATCTTTTTTGGTGTCGTTTGGTACTTTACGTACATCAAATTCAACACCAAGGTCACGCATTTTTTCAAATGTAGCAACGTCTTCTTTATCCATAGACAAAACGTTGTTAACCATTGTTTTACCAGTTGAGTGAGCCATTGATCCAACATTAAGAGTTTTGATTGGTACGCCACCTTCGATAGCACGAAGGGCATCTTGAGGTGTTTCAAACAAGATAAGGGCATGTGTTTCTCCGAAGCGAGGATCTTTTGCAACGTCGATTAGTTTTTGGATAGGAACAACGTTTGCTTTCACTTTACCTGGAGCTGCCTGTTTAATCAATTCTTTACGTAATTCGTCTTTAGCTACGTTATCTGAAGCAACGATGATACGGTCTGCTTTTGAATCTGGAGTCCAAGCAGTTGCAACCTGACCGTGAAGTAAACGAGTGTCTAGACGGGCAAGGTTGATTTTGAGTTTACCGTCTCCGATGACAGTTCCTTCTGGAATAGCAGCTTGGGCAACTGGAGCAGCTGCAGCGCTTGCTACTTCCTCAACTGGGTTTAGCTCTTCTGGAAGAGCTTTGATGCCATCTTTGGCTTCTTTAATAATATTCGCAGCGACTTTTTCTACACCTGCAGCAGCGTCCATCAGGCGCTCTGTGTAGGCTTGAATTAACATCGGTAAGTTAAGTCCTGTGATGATGGCAAACTTACGCTCAGGATTTTCTCCCATCACGCGACTAGCTTGGTTGAATGGAGATCCACTCCAAAGGTCAGCCAAAACTAGAACCTCATCTTCTGCGTCAAATGCAGCAACAGCGTTATTAAACTTAGCGTATAAATCATCAGGACCTTCATTTGGCATAAAGGTTACAACTTGAACCTTTTCTTGTTCACCAAAGATCATAGATCCTGACTGATGAATACCAGCAGCAAATTCGCCGTGGCTCGCAATAATGATTCCGATACTCATTATTGTCATTCCTCCTTTTTGTTGTTTCAGTTTTCTTTTAAGAAAACTTTAAGACTTTTTAAGTATAAACCGTTTTCATCTAAAAATCAACTATTTATCATAAAATAATTAAAAAGATTACATCTGAAAAATATTGATATATTGAGTTTTAGAGAAGTTTTTTTGAACCCATATTTAAAAATTTAATATAAAAAAGTTGGAAGCGCATTCCAACTTTTAAAATAGGTTTTTATTAGATTAGTGGGTGAAGTCGAGTACCATACGTCCTTGGATTTGACCTTTTTCCATTTCGTCGAAAATGGCTACGGCATCTTCGACTGGACGTTTTTGGACAATTGGGACTACCAAACCTTCTGCACCGAATTGGAAGGCTTCTTCCAAGTCTTTACGAGTTCCAACAAGAGAACCGATAACTTGGATTCCATCTAGAACGGTTTTAACGATACTGAGTTCCATCATTTCAGAAGGAAGACCGACAGCGACGACGCGACCACCAGCACGAACGGAGTCAACAGCCTGGTTGAAGGCAACTTTAGATACAGCAGTTACGACAGCTGAGTGAGCTCCTCCATTTGTTTTTTCCTTGATGAGTCCTGGTACATCGTCAACTTCGAGGCCGTTAATAACGATATCCGCACCGACTTCTTTTGCAAGGGCAAGTTTGTCATTGTTGATATCAACCGCGATGACATGAGCATTAAATACTTTTTTAGCGTATTGAACAGCTAGGTTACCAAGCCCACCAGCACCGTATAGAACAACCCATTGGCCTGGTTCAACTTTTGCTTCTTTAATAGCTTTATAGGTTGTTACACCAGCACATGTGATAGAAGAAGCTTGGGCTGGATCAAGTCCGTCAGGAACTTTGACAGCATAGTCTGCAGTTACGATACATTGTTCAGCCATACCACCGTCTACTGAGTAGCCAGCATTTTTTACTGTACGGCAAAGAGTTTCACGGCCAGTTGTACAATATTCGCAAGTACCACATCCCTCAAAGAACCAAGCAACGCTGACACGGTCACCGACTTTAAGACTTTTAACATCAGGAGCGATTTCTTTAACAATACCAACACCTTCGTGTCCTAGAACACGTCCTGGTACTTGACCAAAGTCACCGTGGGCAACGTGGAGGTCAGTGTGGCAAACACCACAGTATTCAATCTCTACAAGTGCTTCTCCAGTTTCAAGTGGACGGAGTACTTTTTCTTCAACAGCAACACCAGTGCTTTCTGGATTAACAACAACAGCTTTCATAGCTATCCTCCTTGATATTGGTCGAGAACAGGGACAACAGGACTGGATTGATTATGTTTCAACAGAGTCGAGTGTGACGAGCTCTCTTGTATTTATATGTGAAGTATATCACAAAAGAAAGCCTTTTCCAAGGTTTTGGAGGCAAAAAGTAGAACAATCGATTAACTGGTTGATTAGACTGTGAAAAGAGCACAAAGACCAGCTCGCAAGCTGGTCAGTAGGGGCTATAAGAATAAATCTTGCAGGGTTTTGGCAACCCCGTCTTGGTCATTTGTCAAGGAAATTTGCTCATCTGCATAAGGGAGTAGCTCTGGATTGGCATTTTTCATGGCATATCCTTTCCCAGCAAAAGCGAGCATTTCGGTATCATTGTGTTCATCTCCAAAAGCAATCAAATCTTTTTTGTCACGGTTCATTACCTTGAGCAAGTAGTCCAAGGCGAAGGCCTTGTTGACACCTTTTGGGGTACACTCAAGGATATTGAGCGGACCTCCCCAGGTATTAATAGAAAGTTGATGCTGGTAGAAGGCGTTCATTTCTTTTGCCAAGGCATACTTGTCACTGGCTCTGGTCTGTAATAGGATACAGTTAGGATCCTTAGTTACCAACTCAGGCTGGAATTGATTTTCAGGCTGGAAAGCTTCTATGCCAAATAGTTTGGGATTGGCAATTTCTTCATTAGGATTTGTAATGTAGAATTTTTTACGGTATTCTCCAGCGATAAAATCGGCTTGAATGTCCTCTGAACGTCGAACCATATCTAGCAGATATTTTTTGTCTACGGTTAAACACTTTTCAAAGCTCCAAACTTGGTCTGGTAAATGAGTAAGGGAGCCGTTGAAATTAATCATAGGAGTGTCTAAGCCCAGTTCACGGTAAAAATCTTTTGACATACGGTAAGGGCGACCTGTCGTAATAATAACCTGATGGCCTTTTTCAGCAACTTTTTTGATGGTTTTTTTGGTAAAGTCAGAAATTTGACTGTCTGAGTTGAGCAGGGTTCCATCCAGGTCAACTGCAATAATTTTCTTCGTCATAGGGACCTTTCTAGTGTCTTTTCAGATAAGATGTCTACTATTATAACAGAAAGCAGGCAGAAAAGCAGATTCGAAACAAAAAAAGAAATTTCATCAAATTCTTAAATAAATCAAACAAAGATATTGAAAAAGTGAATGATAAATGATATAATTCTATTATTGTTCGTAAAAATTAAAAGGAGATTGATAATGGACAAATTATTTAAACTAAAAGAGAACGGTACAGACGTTCGTACAGAGGTTCTCGCTGGTTTAACAACTTTCTTTGCAATGAGCTATATTCTCTTTGTAAACCCACAAATGCTTTCACAAACAGGGATGCCTGCTCAGGGTGTCTTCCTAGCGACGATTATTGGTGCAGTAGCGGGTACCTTGATGATGGCTTTTTACGCTAACTTACCTTATGCCCAAGCACCAGGTATGGGATTGAATGCCTTCTTTACCTTTACAGTTGTATTCGGGCTTGGTTATTCATGGCAACAAGCC
>NZ_DXLC01000182.1:0-1767 GCF_019414905.1 Streptococcus sp.
ACTCTTTGATTTTCATTGAGTATAAATAAATACTCCAAAGCCTGCAAAAATCTCAAATATCCTCCTACAATTTGATATAATAGAGAGAAGAACTCATTTGAAGGAGGAAATGATGTCGGTTTTAGTAAAAGAAGTGATTGAAAAGCTTAGACTAGACATTGTCTATGGCGAACCAGAATTGCTTGAAAAGGAAATCAATACAGCGGATATTACGCGACCTGGTCTTGAAATGACAGGCTATTTTGACTACTACACGCCAGAGCGGATCCAGCTCTTGGGGATGAAGGAGTGGTCTTATCTGATCAGCATGCCTTCCAACAGCCGTTATGAAGTTTTGAAAAAAATGTTTCTACCTGAGACGCCAGCGGTCATTGTTGCCCGTGGTTTGGTGGTTCCAGAGGAGATGTTAAAGGCAGCTAGAGAATGTAAGATTGCCATTTTAACCAGCCGTACAGCGACCAGTCGTTTGTCTGGAGAGTTATCTAGCTATCTGGATTCTCGTTTGGCAGAACGGACCAGTGTGCACGGTGTCTTGATGGATATCTATGGGATGGGTGTCTTGATTCAAGGCGATAGTGGCATCGGTAAGAGTGAGACAGGTCTAGAGCTTGTCAAACGTGGTCACCGCTTGGTAGCTGATGACCGGGTCGATATCTTTGCCAAGGACGAGATTACTCTTTGGGGTGAACCGGCTGAAATCTTGAGACACCTGATTGAAATTCGTGGGGTTGGGATTATCGATGTCATGAGCCTCTACGGTGCCAGTGCCGTCAAGGACTCTTCACAAGTCCAGCTTGCTGTTTATTTGGAAAACTATGATACACATAAGACCTTTGATCGTCTTGGCAACAATCCAGAGGAACTAGAAATTTCTGGCGTAGCCATTCCTCGTATCCGCATCCCAGTTAAAACAGGTCGTAATATCTCTGTCGTGATTGAGGCAGCTGCTATGAACTATCGTGCCAAGGAAATGGGCTTTGATGCGACCCGTTTGTTCGAAGAACGCTTGACAAATCTCATTGCTCAAAACGAGGTGCCTAATGCTTGATCCAATTGCTATTCATCTAGGTCCTCTAGCCATTCGTTGGTATGCCTTGTGTATTGTGACAGGCTTGATTCTTGCGGTTTATTTGACCATGAAAGAAGCGCCTAGAAAGAAGATCATACCAGACGATATTTTAGATTTCATCTTGATAGCCTTTCCCTTGGCTATTTTAGGAGCACGTCTCTACTATGTTATTTTCCGTTTTGATTACTATAGTCAGAATTTGGGAGAGATTTTTGCCATTTGGAATGGTGGTTTGGCTATTTACGGTGGTTTGATTACAGGGGCTATTGTACTTTATATCTTTGCTGATCGTAAACTTATCAATACTTGGGATTTTCTAGATATTGCAGCGCCTAGCGTTATGATTGCCCAAAGTTTGGGTCGCTGGGGCAATTTCTTTAACCAAGAAGCTTATGGTGCAGCAGTGGATAATCTGGATTATCTACCTAGTTTTATCCGGGACCAGATGTATATTGAGGGGAGCTACCGTCAACCGACCTTCCTTTATGAGTCTCTATGGAATCTACTTGGCTTTGCCTTGATTTTGATATTGAGACGAAAATGGAAGAGTCTCAGACGAGGTCATATCACTGCTTTCTACTTGATTTGGTATGGCTTCGGTCGTATGGTCATCGAAGGAATGCGGACAGACAGCCTCATGTTCTTTGGTCTGCGAGTTTCCCAATGGTTATCAGTTATCCTTATCGGACTCGGTATTT
>NZ_DXLC01000182.1:1777-2748 GCF_019414905.1 Streptococcus sp.
GTTACAGAGGAGGAAAACTAAATGTTAGAAGTTGCATATATTCTTGTTGCCCTAGCTTTGATTGTCTTTTTAGTCTATCTAATCATTACTGTACAAAAGCTTGGACGTGTTATCGATGAAACAGAGAAGACGATTAAAACATTGACTTCAGATGTGGATGTGACCTTGCATCACACCAATGAATTGCTGTCTAAGGTCAATGTCTTGGCAGATGATATCAATGTCAAGGTGGCAACGATTGATCCACTCTTTAGTGCTGTTGCAGATTTATCTCTATCTGTTTCAGACCTCAATGACCATGCGCGTGTCTTGAGCAAGAAAGCTTCATCAGCTGGTTCAAAAACACTCAAGACCGGTGCAAGTTTGTCAGCTCTTCGTCTTGCAAGTAAATTTTTCAAAAAATAAAAAAGGAGAATCCTTATGGGTAAACTATCCTCAATCCTTTTAGGAACCGTTTCAGGTGCAGCTCTTGCCTTGTTTTTAACAAGCGACAAGGGCAAACAAGTTTGCAGTCAGGCTCAAGATTTTCTAGATGATTTGAGAGAAGATCCGGAGTATGCCAAGGAGCAGGTCTGTGAAAAACTGACAGAAGTTAAGGATCAGGCTACAGATTTTGTTCTGAAAACCAAAGAACAGGTAGAGTCAGGTGAAATCACTGTGGACAGTGTACTTGCTCAAGCCAAATCATGTGCTCGTCAAGCGACAGAAGCATCAAAAGAACAATTCCACAATCTCAAGGAGCAATGGCAAGAAAAGGTCGAAACTCTTGATGAATCCGAAGAGATTGTGATTGATATCAAAGAAGAAAAAATCTAGATTTGATGAGACTGGGCAAAAACTCAATTCTAGGAAAAAAATGAAGTAAATCTTTTTACAATAAAACACATAATATCAAGTTTTTTCAATACTTGATATTATGTGTTTTTTGATTTTAAAGGCTTTTTAATAAACTTTTTTTAAATACATGAGTG
>NZ_DXLC01000183.1:0-2942 GCF_019414905.1 Streptococcus sp.
TTTGATTTCTGGTGCGTTTAAGATTTGGCGAAGTTGTAATTGGGCGCGTGATGAACCAAGTGTACCGTAAGAAGCACCTGTAATCATGATTGGTTTGTTCAAGAGTGGGTAAATACCATAAGACAACCAAGCAAGAGCGCTCATCAAAACAGCTGGGATAGAGTGGTCGTACTCAGGAGTACCGATAATAACGCCATCTGCCTCTTCAATTTTAGCAGCAATTTCTAAGATTTCAGCAGGTACTTGCTTGTCAGCTGGCTTGTTAAAGACAGGGATATCCTTGATTTCAACAAGTTCAATTTCAGCTTTGTCAGCAAAGTGTTTTTGCATGTATTGAAGCAATTGACGGTTTGTAGAACGTTTTGAATTTGTTCCAACAATAGCAATAAGTTTTAACATGAGTTTTCCTTTCTCTTTTTACATAATACGATTTTAAAACTCCATTGAAACAGTTATCTCTATAGAGTAGGAATTCCTGAAGAACAACTTAGGTGACCTTCCTTATCAATCAGAATCGCTTCGATTCCCTCCAAACTTTCGACTTGCCAAAGGATAGAAGCAGGTCTTTCTCCAAAGAGTCGAGTTGTCCAGATTTCACCATCAACTGATTTATCAGAGATGATTGTCAGACTAGCTAGTTCCGTTTCAACAGGATAGCCTGTTTGGCTGTCAAAAATGTGATGGTAATCCTTTCCATCGACTGTCAGGTGACGTTCATAAATGCCTGAAGTCACGACAGATTGATTGACAACAGGGATGGTCATTAAGTGATTGCCTCGAGGATTGGATGGGTCTTGAATCCCGATTTGCCAAGGTTGATTATCTCTTGCCTGATTTTTTCCAATGGTCAGGATATTCCCTCCCAGATTGATCAAGGCAGAAGTCACTCCCTCTGCTCTCAGAAATTGGGCAACCTTATCCGCACTATAACCCTTGGCTAAACAACCTAGGTCTATCTTCATTCCTTTCTGCTTTAAGAATACAGTGGAAGTAGAAGAATCTAACTCGATATCATGAGGATTGATTAAAGGTAGCACCGATTCAATTTCTTGAGGCTGGGCAACCTTGGCATCTGAAAAACCGATGCGCCAAGTTTGAATCAAGGGACCAATGCTGATATTGAGGTGGCTAGAGGGCGCTAGGCTATGCTCTAACCCAAGTGAAATCAGTTCGAACAGGTCTGGATGAACCTTGACGGGGGCTATTCCAGCTTGATGATTGATTTCCATCAACTCAGATTCTTGGCTATTGGCATTGAAGCGGTATTCTAGCTCTCTGAGTAAATCAAAGGATTTTTGGAGCAAGCTATCGGCTCGCTCATCCACTAATGAAATAGTGATAGTGGTTCCCATTAGGCGTTCAGAATGTGAACTAAGAGGCAAGCTACCAACTCCTTTCTCTTATGAAAAGAAGGCTGAAATATAGTAAATTTATGAAAAATGAACCCCTTACATTTTCTTTCCATGATACTAGCATACCATAAAGTCAGCGTTTTCACAAATAAAATTTGTAAAGATGTCAAGAAATATGCTCAGGAAATGAAGAAAATTTGCAAGAATCCGTGTTAAGATACAGATTATTTACAATTTTTTACAAAAAAATAGGAAAAATCAGCCAAACTCTTGTAAACGCTAACAGTAAATGTTATACTAGTAGGGTAAATTTAGAATGAAGGTAGGAAATTTTTTATGAGTAAGATCGTTGTAGTCGGTGCTAACCACGCTGGTACAGCATGTATTAATACTATGTTGGATAATTTTGGGAATGAGAACGAAATCGTTGTATTTGACCAAAACTCTAACATCTCTTTCCTAGGATGTGGAATGGCCCTCTGGATTGGTGAACAAATTGACGGTGCTGAAGGCTTGTTCTATTCTGATAAAGAAAAATTGGAAGCTAAAGGTGCTAAAGTCTACATGAACTCACCAGTTCTTTCAATCGACTATGATAACAAAGTAGTTACAGCAGAAGTTGAAGGAAAAGAGCACAAAGAATCATACGAAAAATTGATTTTCGCTACAGGTTCTACACCAATCTTGCCACCAATCGAAGGTGTTGAAATTGTTAAAGGAAACCGCGAATTTAAAGCAACTCTTGAAAATGTACAATTCGTTAAATTGTACCAAAACGCTGAAGAAGTGATTCACAAATTGTCTGATAAGAGTCAACACCTTGACCGTATCGCCGTTGTTGGTGGTGGTTATATCGGTGTTGAACTTGCTGAATCCTTTGAACGTCTTGGAAAAGAAGTTGTCCTTGTTGATATCGTTGATACTGTTTTGAACGGTTACTATGACAAAGACTTCACACAAATGATGGCGAAGAACTTGGAAGACCACAACATCCGCTTGGCGCTTGGTCAAACTGTTAAAGCAATCGAGGGTGACGGTAAAGTTGAACGCTTGATTACTGATAAAGAAACTTTCGACGTGGATATGGTTGTTCTTGCAGTTGGTTTCCGTCCAAATACAGCCCTTGCTGATGGTAAGATTGAACTCTTCCGTAACGGTGCCTTCCTTGTAGACAAGAAACAAGAGACTTCACTTCCTGGTGTATTTGCCGTTGGTGACTGTGCGACTGTTTATGACAACGCTCGTAAAGATACAAGCTACATCGCCCTTGCTTCAAATGCAGTTCGTACTGGTATCGTTGGTGCCTACAACGCTTGTGGACATGAATTGGAAGGAATCGGTGTGCAAGGTTCAAATGGTATCTCAATCTACGGTCTTCACATGGTTTCAACTGGTTTGACTCTTGAAAAAGCGAAAGCTGCTGGTTACAATGCAACTGAAACAGGCTTTAACGATCTTCAAAAACCAGAATTCATGAAGCATGACAACCATGAAGTTGCCATCAAGATTGTCTTTGACAAAGATAGCCGTGAAATTCTTGGTGCACAAATGGTTTCACACGATTCTGCAATTAGCATGGGAATCCACATG
>NZ_DXLC01000184.1:0-1184 GCF_019414905.1 Streptococcus sp.
GAATTGGCCAAAGAACTCATGGACTTTTTCATAGCTGAGGAAGATGTGAACCTGATTGATATCCTGCCTGCGATGACAGGAGAAGACTTTGGCTTTCTCTTGAGCAAGGTCCCTGGGGTCATGTTCTGGTTGGGGATTGATACCCCTTATGCCCTGCACCATCCGAAGATGAGCCCAAATGAAGCAGCCCTTCCCTTTGCTGTGGAAAACATTGGTAAATTTTTGAAAATGAAAGCCAACCAATAAAGGAATGATTCAACTCCGTCTGGAGTTGGATTTTTTCTTTGTCGTATAAAAACTGTTCGGATCTTTCCTAAAAAATGATACAATAAAAGCTAGACAAAAGGAGTAGGGCATGAAGAAAACACTACGAAATCAGACGATTGCAGCCATGAAAGAACTGCCACAAACTGTGAAAACTCAAGCAGATGAACAGCTGACTCAGCGCCTCTTGGAGCTACCAGCTTTTCAGGAGGCAAAGACCCTTGCGACCTATCTGTCTTTTGACCATGAGGTCTCCACAGCTGGCTTGATCCAAGCAGCTCTTCAACTTGGGAAACGCGTCTGTGTTCCCCGTACCTATCCACAAGGGCGGATGGAATTTGTGGAATACGATCCTGACATTTTGGAAAAGACACGCTTTGGTTTGCTGGAGCCCAATAAAAAAGGAAAGCTTGTGGATAAGTCTGAGATTGATCTGATCCATGTACCAGGCTTGGTCTTCCAGTCAAAAGGCTATCGAATTGGCTATGGTGGTGGCTATTATGATCGTTATTTAGCAGATTTTGCTGGAAAAACGGTTAGTACGATTTATTCCATCCAGCAGAAGGAGTTCCAACCAGATGCTTTTGATCAGGCAGTTCAGGAGGTGCTAGTCTATGAAGTTACTCTTTGATCGTCGTTATCCTGTGACCAGCCTCTTGTTGCTCGTCACAACGGCAGTCTTTCTTTCCATGTTTATCCGATTTGGAAGTGACTACCAAACAGGTGCTGCTGTTTACTATAGCGGTGGTATTATTGGAGAGGTTGTGAAAGTCGATCCTAGCCAATTATGGCGAATAGTGACAGCTACATTTGTTCATATCGGCCTAGAACATTTTGTGCTCAATATGATCACCCTCTATTACTTGGGACGTTTGGCAGAAGATCTCTTTGGATCGAAAGCTTTCTTAGCTCTTTATCTC
>NZ_DXLC01000185.1:0-9662 GCF_019414905.1 Streptococcus sp.
TGTTTATAGAGCTGACTATTACTAGAGACTTTTCTAGCAGCTTCAAAAGCCCAATCAGGAAATCCCTGCAAGCGAAAACACTCTTTAGGAGTGATTCGTCGTATCCTCAGACGGTAAAATTGTCCATCTATCAAGACACCGGCTACATGATAAACTTGTTTATCTTCTCCTTCATAGCTAGCCACTACTACTCCCATTTGACCACTAGTTGTTAACGTATTCGCTATACCTTTTCCAACTCTACCACGACGATACTGAGAACTTGGTCTTTCCAAATTGATTGAATCCCCAATCTCTGCTTGAGCATATCCTTTTTTCGTTGCTTCCCGTACTTTTAGAAATTGGATTGGTTCTGGAATTAGTATTTTGGGGATTTTATCTCCACCTTGCATTGTAGTCAGTGTTGGAGACAAGCCCTCACTTCCATAAACTCGACCAGTTTCCTTAAAGCTAGTTGGTAAATCTCCAACAACGACAATACCATGACGATCTTGAGTATTTAAAGTAAACATCGCCTCTTGGTTTTCCTTAAAGCGTCTACCATTTTGTCTTTTGTCTAATCTATCTGGTGTCATGTAAGGAATCGCAACTTTAAATCCTTCTCCTTTTCCACGAACTAAGGTTGGCGCAAGACCTTCTGAATAATAGACTTTACCACTCATTCCACTTCTTGATGGATTTAAATTCCCTAGTGTTTTTAAAGTCTCAGAGTTAGTTGTTTGACCTTCTCGTCTGAAAGGAAATAAGAGTCTGGTACCTTTCTTTCTAGAATGTCCGATAATAAACACCCTCTCTCTGTTTTGGGGAACGCCAAAATCCTTACTGTTAAGCACCTGCCACTCAACATCAAACCCCAACTCATCAAGTGTGGTAAGGATTGTGGTGAACGTCCGTCCCTTATCGTGATTGAGTAGGCCTTTAACATTTTCAAGAAAAAGAAAACGTGGTTGGATTTGTTTGGTCGCTCGAGCAATTTCAAAGAATAAAGTTCCTCTAGTATCTTCAAATCCCAATCGTCTTCCTGCGATTGAAAATGCTTGACAAGGGAATCCCCCACAGATGACATCGACTTTCCCTCTAAGTTTTTTAAATTCGTCATCTGAAACATCTCGTATGTCATGAAATTCTATTTCTCCTTCTGTTCGAAAAATGGACTTATAAGATTTCCTAGCAAATTTATCAATCTCACAAAATCCAATACACTCGTGTCCGACACTTTCCATTCCTAGTCGAAAACCACCGATACCTGAAAATAAATCAATAAATTTCATTTCTTTATCACCCCTTTCTGACCGACTATAAATGTCCAAATAGTCACACCACTTGAAATGACAATGAGCATAACTAATATCCACTCGATTGGCGACATTTTAACCACCTCCTTTTCTAACACGGTTATTCCAAACGGAATATAGGCCATTAAACACAAATTCAGCTAAAACTTCCGCACGTCTAACAAAGTGAACATTATCTAGAGCATACTGATAGATTCTCTCAAAATCCGTCATAGCAATTTCACTGGCTGTTTCAGAAAACCCCTCTCGTCTAAATTGATCTTGTACCAATCCCCAAATATAATCTCGATCATATTTTGTGACCTTTTCTACTTTTCTTTTCAAGATAGGTTGAGTATTCCTATCCTCCTCATCCTCAATAAATAAAGATTCAGTCTCACTAATTTCAGTCTCACTAACTTCAGTCTCACTAGGGGCTGAATATGAGACGGGGGCCGTTTCATTTTCAACCTGCCCTAGTCTTTTTTTAACACTAGGCCTGTTTGAACTAGCTACTGGGGTATAAGACAACTCCCCTAAATAAATCTTATTAGCTAGTCTCCCTTTCTCACTTGAAGACTGTTGGACTTCATCAATTAAGTCATATTCTTTAAGAATTTTTTTGATAGACAGTAATTTTGACTTCGAACAACCTAACAGTTTCATCAGTTTAGAGTTAGAAAATACTAAATAAACCGCTCCTTCTTCATCTATCCAACCACGACTGAGAGATAATTCTAAACGATCTTTTAAAATAGAATAAGCCACCTTTACTTCTAGTTTCATATCCATATATTTCTCATCCTCAAAAAGAATTTTAGGTAATTTGTAATACCGTTCTGAAGTTTGGTATTGATTTGCGGTAATTCGTTTCATAGCGCTCCTCCAAGTTCTTTGAGTATTAAATCTCCACTTGATTCCAAGCGAACCAAGCCACTTTTTTCTAATTCAGCCATAAGAGAGATGGCTTCAACAATGTCAATTCCCATTTCACGTACTAAAAATGAAATGACAATATAGCGTGATGATTGTAATTCTTTTGTCATTTTCCCTCCTGAAAATAAAAAAAGGAGAACAATATTCAATTGTTCTCCACGATAAATTTGTTAAAAACAAAAACCCTGCCAAATTAATTTTTGGTAGGGTTTTTGGTAGGAAACTAAATTAATTTATCAGTTTCTAAAATGTGTTCACGATTCTAAAAGGCTGATACTATAGTATTCCGAATTCTAATTGGTATATGCCTCTTATTTAAGAGTAACTGAAGCTCCAGCTTCTTCCAATTTAGCTTTGATTTCTTCAGCTTCTGCAGTTGCAACGCCTTCTTTAACAAGTGCTGGTGCACCGTCAACAAGTTCTTTAGCTTCTTTAAGACCAAGACCTGTGATTTCACGTACAACTTTGATAACGCCAACTTTTTTGTCGCCTGCAGATGTCAATTCAACGTCGAATGAATCTTTAGCAGCACCAGCGTCAGCAGCACCAGCTGCAGCAACAGCTACAGGAGCAGCTGCAGTTACACCAAATTCTTCTTCGATAGCTTTTACAAGGTCGTTCAATTCAAGGATTGAAGCTTCTTTAATTTCAGCAATAATGTTTTCAATGTTCAATGCCATTGTTATTTCCTCCAAATATGTTTTAAATTTATAATAGATTTTCGTAGCTAGGCTACGCTGCGTAGCTTAAGATTAAGCTGCGTCTTCTTTGTTGTCTGCAACCGCTTTGACTGCAAGAGCAACGTTGCGCACTGGCGCTTGAAGTACAGAAAGGAGCATAGAAAGAAGTCCTTCGCGGTTTGGAAGAGTTGCAAGTGCAAGAATCTCTTCTTTAGATGCGACAGCGCCTTCGATTGCACCACCTTTGATTTCAAGTGCTTCAGCGTTTTTAGAAAAGTCGTTCAAGATTTTCGCTGGTGCGATAACATCTTCGTTAGAAAATGCTACTGCAGATGGTCCAACAAATACAGATGCAAGATCTTCAAGACCAGCTTTTTCAGCTGCACGACGCAAGATTGAGTTTTTAATAACTTTATACTCAACTTCGCTTCCACGAAGCTCACGACGAAGAACTGTATCTTGCTCAACTGTCAAACCACGAGCGTCTACAACGACGATAGATGCAGCAGCTTTCATTTTCTCAGCTACTACGTCAACTAGTTCCGCTTTTTTAGCAATAATAGCTTCACTCATTAGTGTGTTCACCTCCGTTATTATTTTGCTTGGGGAAATTTTTCAAAAGAAAAACGCGCCCAAACCTAGACACGAAAGTACAATACGCTTCTTTTTACATGATACGTTTTGTCCTCGGTAGGATATTTATGAGTCGAGCTCCCCTACTGTCTTAGGCAGTTTTTTCAAACCGTATATAAGTATAGCATAGTCAAAAAAAGAATGCAAGATTTTTGCAAACTTTTTTTAAAATTTTTTCGTGATTTTTCTTTTAAAGTTCTACTGTCAGGACTTGACCTTGCTTAACAACCTGTTCTCCGGCAATATAAACATCATCTACATCACTAGATTTAACTGCATAAACCAGATGAGAAAGCATATTTTCCAGAGGTTGGAGATGAATTTTCCCTTGTGGTTGAATAACGAGAAAATCTGCCTGTTTACCAACTTCCAGACTTCCTATCTGATTTTCCATTCCTAGAACCTTAGCCCCTTCGATTGTCAGTGCCTTGAGAGCTGTTTCGATAGGAAATTGGCTGGCATCTCCACTTTTCATCTTCTGAAGAAGGGCTGCAGTCCGTCCTTCCTCAAACATGTCTAAATTATTATTAGAAGCGACCGAGTCAGTCGCAATTCCTACTGCTATTCCTGCTTTTTGCAGTTGGATGATTGGAGCAATCCCTGATGCCAGTTTGAGGTTACTGATAGGATTGTGGGCAATAGCCACTTGAGAAGTTGCCAAACGTTCAATTTCTCGCTCGTTTAATTCGACCCCATGAGCAAAGACAGATGAATGATCTAAGTAACCCAGTTCTTCTAGAAAAGCAAGGGGGCGTTTGCCGTAGCGTTTCAGGAGAATGCCTGACTCCTCCTTGGTCTCCGCCACATGGATATGGATAGGAATATTCAGTTCTTTTGCCAAATCTAAGCTTTCTTCCAGCAAGTCTCTATCACAGCTGTAGGGAGAATGTGGGGCTACCATAACCTTGAAATTTGGATTTTTATATCCAATAATTTCTTCAATGATTGCACGAGTTCTGCTTATAGTTTCAGCAGTCGTCTCTGCCTCTGAAGAAAAAAGAGTCGGTGAGAAATAACAACGCATCTTGGAATCTTTCACTGCCTGATAAATCCGTTCAATATCCACACCATTGGGATTATACATATCATTGAAGGTTGTTGTTCCCGACTGGAGCATCTCTATCATAGCTTCTTTGACCGCCTTAGTAGTCATGTCGGGAGTAAACTCAGCTTCTGCTGGCCAGATATAGTCATTGAGCCATTCATGGAGATTGCTATCATCTCGAATCCCTCTCAAACCTGTCATAGCAGAATGGGTGTGGCAATTGACCAAACCAGGCATGATCCAGGCTCCCTGATAGTCTATAATCTGCTCAGCTTGCTCTAAAATCTCTGACTTCTCTTGACCAACATAGACGATTTGAGAATCCTTAACTGCTATGATTCCATCTAGATAAACATGGAAATCTTGATCACAAGTCACGATATTTACATGCTGATAGACTTTCATTCTAGGCTCCTTTTCTATAAGACAATTTACAGTGAATAATTTTTCTAGCTATTGTAACAAAAAAGTCACCCGAAGGCAACTTTTTTCGTCCATAAACTTTCAAAAGAGAATGGCTTATTCAGAGCTAAAAACTGCAGCTTGCTGCATTTGGTAATACTTGCCCTTCTTAGCCATAAGGGCATGATGGTTCCCATACTCAACAATGTCGCCATCCACCAAGACAAGAATCAAATCTGCATCCTGTATGGTAGACAAGCGGTGGGCAATAATAAAGCTTGTTCGCCCTTTCATGAGTTTGGCAAAGGCATCCTGTACCAGCACTTCTGTTCGTGTATCGATAGAAGAAGTCGCCTCGTCTAAGATGAGAATCTTTGGAATAGCCAGAAAGACTCGGGCAATGGTCAAGAGCTGAGCCTGACCGACAGAGAGAGATTCTCCAGCATTTTCTAGCTTTGTATCATAGCCTTGAGGTAACTGTTGGATGAAAAAGTTTGCATTGGCTGCTTTGGCAGCAGCAATCACTTGCTCCCGACTAGCATCAGGAGTGCCAAAGGCAATATTGTCATGAATTGTCCCTTGCTTGAGCCAGGTTTCTTGGAGCACCATGCCAAACTGTTGTCTCAATGATGCTCGAGTATAATCATAAATGGAACGACCATCTAACAAGATATCTCCCGAGTTAATAGGATAAAAACGCATGAGGAGATTGATAAGAGTTGACTTGCCAGCACCTGTCGGACCAACAATGGCCACCTTGCTACCGGCTGGGATATCGATAGATAAATCCTTAATCAAAATCTTTTCAGGATGGTAGCCAAAAGAGATCTGTTTAAAGGAAATAGCTCCCTTGACTTGGTCACTAGTCAAGACTTCCTTACCTGTTTCAGCCACCTCAGGACTATCTAAGACTCCATAAACACGCTCTGCACAAGCGAGAGCACTTTGCAACTCAGCTAGCACTGAAGAAATATCATTAAAAGGCTTGGTGTACTGTTGAACATAGTTCAAAAAAGTCACTAAGCGTCCAATGGTCAAGGTAGAGCCTATCATGATACGATAAGCTCCCACTCCAGCTAGAAGGGCATAAATGAGCGCATTGACAAAGCGAGTCGAAGGATTGACCGTTGATGAATAAAAGATGGCTGACTGAGAATAGCCTGAGTAGTTGTCATTAGCCTCACGCAGTCTTTGGATAAACTCTTCTTGAGCATTAAAGGACTGGATAATGGTCTGCTGGCTCAACGATTCTTCAATTAATTGTGTCTGAATCCCCCTTGTCTCTGTTTGCTTCTGAAAGAGATGATAGGAGCGTTTGGCAATAAAGCGTGAAATCACCATAGACAGTGGCGTCAATAGCAAGACCAAAAGAGTCATGAGGAGATGAATTTGAAGCATGGCTAGAATACTAACCAAAATCATCAAAACGCCAATGAAAAATTGATTAAAAATCATGGTCAAGCCGGCTGCCAGCTGTTCTATGTCTGTGGTCACACGACTAACCATCTCTCCACTACCTTGACGATCCACAAAAGCAATCGGTAACCGATGGAGCTTATGAATGATTCGCTCTCGTAAGTCTCTAGTATAAGAGAAGATTAAACGATTATAAAGAAGAGGATTGACCCATTGTACCAGAGTATTTCCTATTACCACCAAGAGCATATGGAGAAAAATCTGCCAAAAAACTGGTGATGAACCAGCCACTAGGACTTGGTCAATGACCTGCCCAATCAGAATAGGTAGGTAAATTGATAAGCCAACTTGGGCAATGGTTCCTAGAAAGGCTAGGAAAAGGAGAAAAGGACGGCTTGCTAAATCTACGGCTAAACGTTTGAGCGTCTGGTTTGCAGTTTGTCGTCTCATGCTAGTCCTCCTTTCCATGTTGGGATGCATTGATTTCTCGATAGACTTGACTGGATTTCATCAAGTCCTCGTGCTTGCCGATAGCTAGGAGCTCCCCTTTTTCCAAGAGGAGAATCTGGTCTGCCATACGAAGTGTTGAGGTTCGTTGAGAAATCAAGATTAAGCTCATGTCTGGCAAATTTTCTCGGATAGCTTTCAAGAGCTTGGACTCGGTAATGGTGTCGAGGGCCGAAGTCGCATCATCTAGGATGAGAAATGGAGCTTGGCGCAAGACTGCGCGAGCAATAGACAGCCTTTGTTTTTGTCCACCTGAGAAATTTCGACCTCCTGCCTCAACTAGGGCATCCAAGAGTCCTTCCTTTTCACTGACAAAATCCTTAGCTTGCGCAATCTCCAAGGCCTGCCAGAGTTCTTGGTCAGATAGTTCTTGATCTAAACCTAGAGTCAAGTTGGAACGAATGGTTCCTTTAAAGAGTTCGACTTTTTGGGGCACATAGGCAATCCAAGATCGCCATTGCTCAAGATTAAGAGGACTAGATCCATCTCGATAAAGGTCAATGCTTCCCTTGTCTACTGGATAAAGACCAAGTAAGACTTGCACCAAGCTTGATTTACCAGAACCCGTTCCCCCAATGATACCAAGGATTTGCCCTTGCTTCATATCAAAGGAAATGTCTCTTAGAGAAGGTTGAGCTGCATTAGGATAGGTAAAGGTCAATTCTTGGACTTGTAAAACCTGTTCGCTGGTAACTTGCTTTTGTTCTAACTCTGAATGGATATCTTCTGGAGATTCGGCAAAGACTTCCTCGATTCGCTTAGCTGAGATATAGGACTGATTGAGAGAATTTATCAGCATGGCTAGCTTGACCAATTCCACCAAAATCTGTAGGAGATAGTTGATAAGGGCAATGAGAGCACCTTGACTGAGTAAACCTCCTTGAATTGAAATATAGCCCTTCCAGATAATGACGAGGAGAGTTCCATTGACAATCAGATAGGTCAGAGGGGTTAATAAACTAGACCAGAAACCTGTTTTTTCTTGCAATCTGGCATAGACTTGGTTAAGGGTTTGAAAAATCTGTAACTCTCGTTTTTCTTGTCCAAAAGCACGAATGACCCTCATCCCTTGTAATTGCTGGCGCGTTTCTTGAACCAGTTGGTCCGTTTTCCTTCTGAGACTGCTGTAGAGAGGATTGACCAATCGAGATAACCCTACAATGACGATGGTCAAAATGGCAACCATGACTAAAAACCAGAAAGTCAGCTCAGCTGAGATTCGATAAGCCATAAAAATGGCACCAAAAACGATAATGGGCGCTCGCAAAAAGAGACGCAGGAATTGATTGATACCAGTCTGAATCTGGTAGGTATCCGAGGTCAAGCGAGTGACCAAGCTAGAAGTTGTCAAACGGTCTCTGCTGTCCTTGGGCAAGGAAAGAATATGACGATAGAGATCGTTTGTCAATCCCTTGGCAAAACCAACCGCAGCCTTAGCTGAGTAGAACTGAGCTACCAAGGCCACTAAAACGCCAATCACTGCAAAGATAAGGAGCAGGCCAATCTGCATCCAGAGATGACCTTGATTTCTTTGGGGCAAGGATTGGTCAACAATCCCAGCAATCACCATGGGAACCAAGAGCTCAAAAACAGCTTCTAACAGCTTGAATAAGGGAGCTAAAATTGATTCCTTGATGTAGGGTTTGAAGTAAGATAGTAAGTGTTTCATAAATCCCTTCTATGCGTATTCTGGAAATGAAGAAAGTGGGGAGCTCCCACCCTCTCTGTTTTATTTGTTTAAGTAAGGCAATAAATAGCCATATCCTGCTTCGTCCATCTCACCCTTGGCTACAAAGCGTAAGGAAGCAGAATTGATACAGTAACGGAGTCCACCTAACTCCCGAGGTCCATCTGTGAAAACATGACCCAAGTGAGCATTCCCCGACCGAGAACGAACCTCGATTCGCTCCATTCCATGGCTCATATCCTTGTAATAATGAATCAATTCCTTGGAAATCGGACGGCTAAAACTTGGCCAACCACATCCTGAAGCAAACTTATCCTTGGCAAAAAAGAGTGGCTCACCCGTCGTGATGTCTACATAAATCCCTTCTTCAAAGGTTTGGTCATAGGCATTGGTAAATGGAGCCTCTGTAGCAGCTTCTTGGGTAACACGATAGGACTCTTCGGTTAAGCTTTCCTTTAACACATCTTGACTAGGCTTTTCATAATTTGCTGCGTCAATCAATGGCTTCTCAGCATCGGTCACATCGATATGACAGTAACCTGAAGGATTCTTCTTAAGATAGTCTTGGTGGTAGTCTTCAGCCAGAATGTAATGACGTAGTTTCTCCACTTCTACTGCAATCTTTCGCCCAAGCATGCGCTCCTGCTCCTGCACAACTGTGTAGATAGCTGGCAAATCATCTTCATCTTGGTAATAAATCCCAGTCCGATATTGGCGACCACGGTCATTCCCTTGTTGATTGATGGATAGAGGATCGATAACTCGGAAATAATAAAGTAAAATCTCTCTGAGTGACACTGCTTTCTCATCGTAAATCACTTGAACCGTTTCTGCATGATCTGTTTCCTTGAGCAGCTGGTAATTAGTCGTTTCGACTTGTCCATTAGCGTAGCCAACACTGGTTGCTAATACACCAGAAATGCGTGAAAAATACTCCTCTAGGCCCCAAAAACAACCACCTGCTAGATAAATTTCTGCCATCTTTATTTCTCCTTTATCAAGTTTTTAACTAATACTCTTCGAAAATCTCTTCGAAAATCTCTTCAAACCACGTCAGCTTCCATCTGCAACCTCAAAACAGT
>NZ_DXLC01000186.1:0-8132 GCF_019414905.1 Streptococcus sp.
AAGAGTCCTTTGCTTAATTTTTCAGGGTCAATTCCCCTCGCTTCTGCTAAGTCTTGTAATTTCAAGACATATTGACTGGTCGCAAAACCAATCTTATCAATACCGATTGTCATATTTACCTCTGTTTTATCATTCATTGTAAAAAATCGTTCTATACTATTTTATCACAAATAGCAGTAAAAGAGAGAAAAAAGACTTGATTCACCAAATCAAGTCTCTTATTATTCTAACCATTATGCTGTTTTCGTAAGTGAGAATAAAGTCTGAGAATCACTGTTCCACTAGCCATTCCAATGGAAATAACCAAAGCCAGCATAACAACCAAGGTTGCACTAGCAATGGCATGACTGTAATCTCCCGTCACAAAAAAGGCAGTTGTCCGATAGGAGAGATAACCCGGAACCAGAGGTGCCAAGATGGCCAAGATAAAGACCACAGCAGGTGTCTTATAAAGAATACTTAAAATCTGGCTGACACAAGAACCGATAATGGCTGCAATAAAAGTAGCCACAATAACATTGGTCGGTTCCTTGAGCAAAAGATAAATTAGCCAGACGGCCATGCCCAAAATTCCTCCTGGTAAGAGCATAGACCGTTGAACATTGAGTACAATTAAAAAAGTGATAATAGCAAGAAGACTTGCTACTGCTTGTAATAAAAAGGTTGTTAGTGTCATATTAATTCATCAATACCAAGGCGACAGAAGTTCCCGCCCCTAAAGCAAGGGTAATGAGCAGGGATTCAAACATCTTACTCATACCAGAGTTTATGTGGTTGGTCATAATATCACGAACCGCATTGGTCAAGGCAATCCCTGGTACAAAAGGCATGACAGCACCAGCTATAATCAAATCTGCTGTTGAGGGAAAACCTGTGTAGCGAGCCCAAAACTGGGCTATCATCCCAAAGACAAAGGCTCCAGCAAAGGCTGTCACAAAGGGAATTCGGATAAACTTCTCTACATAGAGGGAAAAGGCAAAACCAAATAAGGTAGCCACTCCTGCCCCAAGTGCGTCGTAGATATTTCCACTAAACATAATTGAAAAGAAAGGAGCACTAAAGGTCGCAGCCAAAGTTACCTGCAACTTAGTATAAGGAAGGGGCTGGGCTTGCAAGGCCGTCAATTGCTTGAAGGCCGTCTCTAAATCAAGCTTTCCTCCTACCAACTGACGAGAAATCTGATTCACATCGCAGACTTTTTCGATGTTATAAGAAGAGGAAGTCACGCGTTTCATTCGTGAAATATTGGTATTTTCAATCGAGAAAAAGATAGCAGCAGGCATGGCAAGAACATTACAATCCACAATCCCCTGCGAATGCGCAATACGAATCATGGTATCTTCTACGCGATGAATCTCTGAACCACTTTTGAGGAGAATGGTTCCAGCTAACATAATCACATCAATAACGGCATTTAATTCTTTTGATTCTTCCATGCTTTCCTCCTTTTATCAACTTCCTCTATTCTATCACAAATCTGGAGTCAAAAAAAATCTTTGCCATGAAATCATGACAAAGATTCGTTTAATCACGAGAATTTTCGTGGTTCCCTTCACTGCTTGATTGAGTCGTAGCAGGTGCATTCCCTCGTTGATTTCCTTGTTGGTTCCCCTGACTTGGTGTCGTAGTAGAACCTTGGTTTCCACGTTGGGATGGTGCTGATGATGACGTTGACGGTGGTGTTTTTGGTTTGTAGATTGAAATCTTGACACGCGTCTTAGTCAAATCAACCTTTTCACCCGCTTTTGGACTCTGTTCAACGACTGTACCCTCAGCAGTTCCATCAGGAGCTGTCGACACTTCTACAACTTCAATATTGGCTTCCTTAATCCCAACAATTTGAACAAGATTATTTTTAGTAAATTCAAGACTAGATCCTTTATAACTTGGCATAGAAACGCTGGTTACTTTCTTAGCAACGGTTAAGGTAATCGTTGAGGCCTTGCTCAAATCATAGGTTGTTCCAGCAGCTGGACTCTGTCTGAGAACAGTTCCTGCTTCGCTCTCACTTGATTCTTCTTCCTCAATTTTGATGAGATTTTCAGGAACCTTCTTCTGCTTGAGTTCTGCTATAACATCTGTCGATTTACGGCCGATATAGTTACTCAATTGGAAAGATTGCTTGCCTGATGAGACAACCAAATTGATTTTCGAACCTTCTTTTCGAGTCTTTCCAGCTTCAGGATCTGTACGGATAATCCGCCCTTCTTCCACCTTTTCACTAGCCTCTGATTTCTCCTCTCCAATCTCAAAATTGGCTTTCTTGAGCGTTTCCTTAGCCTCCGCAACTGTCTGACCTGCCACATCTGGAATGGCAATGGTTGCAGGAGTTCTGGATAATATCCAAATCAGAGAGGCTGCCACCAATACAATGCTGGCCAACAAAATCATATAACGAACTCTAAATTTCCGTTTCTTAACAGGCTTGGTTGCGTAATTGTCTTCTGAAGCCTGCTGACTCGGCTTCGCAGTCTGTGGCTTCGGACTTTGTGTTTGCACCTTAGGAATCGAAGTCAAGGTACTCTGGGATACCTTTGGTAGTGTCTTGGTGTCCGCCTTAGTAGTATCATTAAATACCAGTTTAGGCTCATTGCGACGATTGTAAGACAAGCTACTAGACAAGTCCACATACATCTCTGCAACTGACTGATAACGATCTGTCAATTTCTTGGCAGTTGCCTTGATAACAACATTCTCCAAAGCCTGAGGCACAGATGGATTTTCATCAATAACTGACGGCAGTGGTTTCTGGAAATGCTGAAGGGCGATGGTCACCGCACTATCCCCGTCATAAGGGATATGGCCTGTCAGCATCTCATAGAAGATAATCCCCATGGCATAGATATCACTCTGTACAGTCGCCTTAGAACCACGCGCCTGCTCTGGTGACAAGTAATGAACCGAACCCAGCATAGAGTTAGTCTGAGTCAGACTTGTCTCTGCAAAAGCGACCGCAATCCCAAAGTCTGTGACCTTGGCAGTCCCATCTGGTGTCAAAAGGATATTTTGAGGTTTCAAGTCCCTGTGAACAATTCCTCGAGTATGGGCCAAACGCATGGCTAGGAGGATTTGCCCCATGATACGGACTGCTTCTTCATTAGAAAGAGGATAGTGTTCCTTGATATAGCGTTTAAGGTCTAGTCCAGCAACATACTCCATTGCAAGATACTGTTGACCGTCTTCCTCACCAATATCTGTTATCCGAACGATATGAGGATGGTCTAGATCTGCCATAGCTCTCGCTTCACGCTGAAAACGAGCTACAGCTATCGGGTCCGTCTGGTAGTTGGTCCTCAGGACCTTCACTGCCACTTCTTCTCCGTCTAGAATTAAATCCTTGGCCAAATAGACATCTGCCATGCCTCCTCGGCCAATCTGTTTCACAATCCGATAGCGTCCGGCAAAAATCTTGCCGATTTGGATCATTCTGCATCCTCCTCGTTCATAGAAACAAGGGCAACCGTAATGTTGTCTAAACCTCCTGCATTGTTAGCAAAACGCACAAGCGTCGCTGTTTTATCTGCCAAAGGAATATCACTGGTTACAATATCACAAATCTCACTGCCTGAAATCATGTTGGTCAAACCATCACTATTGAGCAAGAGATAGTCTCCTGGCTCAAGGGTAATCATTCCAAAATCAGGTTGAACTTCATCTTTTTGACCGATTGACTGAGTAATAATATTTTTCTGTGGATGGCTAGCTGCTTCTTCTGGTGTCAATTGACCTGCCTTAAGCAATTCATTGACCAAAGAATGGTCGCTCGTTAACTGGTGGTATTCTTCTCCACGAATCAAACCGATACGAGAATCTCCAATATGAGCATAGATAGCCTGATTGCCAATAATAGCAACAGCTTCTAGAGTTGTTCCCATTCCTTTATAGGCATCATCTTGTCCAAGTTTATGAATCTTTTGATTTTCAATTTCTAGGTAATTGGCGAACCATTCACGCACTTCATTGACTGTATCGATCTGGGTATCAACCCAAGCTATACCTAGGTCTGTTACCGCCATTTCACTAGCGATATTCCCTGCGCGATGACCTCCCATCCCATCAGCTAAAATAATCATGGTACGCCCAGCTCTATTGACATAGTGGTTGACATAGTCTTGGTTATTTGTTCGTTTCTGACCAACATCTGTTAATAATGAAATTTCCATGTGTCAGTTCCTTCCTAATCCGATATCTTGCGAAATTGACTGATGAAGAATCCATCACTTCCATACAATTCAGGTGTAATGAGGATACAGCCGTCTTTCATGATATCCTTACATTCATGTTCTAGTTTTACCTGCTCGAACTCAGGATGACTTTCTAAAAACGCCTCAACGACTTGAAAATTCTCCTCTGAGACAATAGTACAGGTACTATAAGTTATTATACCACCTTTGCGTAGTGTTTGACAAACACTACCTAATATTTCTAGCTGAATTTCCTGCAAGGACGCGAAATCTGCCGTTTCTTTATTGTATTTGACATCTGGTTTTCGGCGCAGAAGACCGATTCCTGAGCAGGGAGCATCCACCAAAATCTTATCAAATGAATCCTGACCAAAAAACTCATGCACCTTTCTGGCATCCAATTTTTGCGTTTGAACCCGATCTGCAACTCCTAAACGTTGAGCATTTTCTTGAATCAAGTCCAACTTGTGGTCATACAAGTCCAGAGCAGTAACCTGACCTGTCGTGAGATAAGAGGCTATATGGGCTGTTTTCCCACCCGGAGCCGCACAGGTATCAAGCACTCGCTCATCTCCCTGCAAATTCAAAGTTGGCGCAACCAGCTGACTAGACTCGTCTTGGATGGTTATAGCCCCTTCTGCAAACAAATCATGGCCTGCAAAGTGCCCCTGTTCCTTAACCAGACCAGTGGTTGCTAAAAGGGAATTATTCGCCTCCAACAAGACTTGGATTTCCTCTTTTCGGCTTAAATCAGTCACACGAATACTGGCCTTGTTGCGCACCAAAAGACTTTCAAAAATAGCTTGCGCTCGCTCTTCGCCGTATTCTTCTTTGAGCTTGGCAACTAGCCAAACCGGAAGGGAATATGCAATGGAGTCACGCTTATTTTTTCGTTTGATGCTGGTGATATCTGGCCAGCCTTCACGTAGAATACGACGAAGGACGGCGTTGACCAATTTTTCACTGCCTTTTTTACGGACTTTGGCCAATTCTACTGCTTCATTGACCACAGCATGGTCTGGAATCTTGTTCAAATAGCGGAGTTGGTAGGCACTCATGAGAAGAAGGACATAGAGCCAGCTGTCTAACTGATCTCTGTCTTCGATAAAGTGGGATAGGTACCATTCCAGAGTCAGTTTTCGAGCTACCGTTCCATAGACCAGCTCGGTCACCAAGCCCTTGTCTGCCGCCGAAAGTTTACTTCCCTTTAGATGCTTATTTAAGGCAATATTTGAGTATGCTTGATTGACAAAAACATCCTCTAATACTGCTAGGGCTAAACTTCTAGCCGTTTCTACTTTAGTCACCAAATCGTTCTCCTACAGTCAATGTACGTCCAACTCCGTTGAGGAAGGAAGAAATGTCCATCTTAGGCTTACCAGCTGGCTGCACTTGTTTGAGGGATAGAGCCCCTTCTGCCGTTGCGACAATCAATTCTTTCTTACCGATGGAAAGGATCTCACCTGGAGTTCCATGACCTTCTACAGGGAGTGCTTCATAGATTTTGAAGCGGTCGCTCTTTAGAAAAGTATGAGCAACTGGCCAAGGGTTCATCCCACGGATTTGGTTGAAAAGTTGACGATTGCTTTTATTCCAATCCAACTTTTCTTCCTCAGGTTTGATATTTGGCGAGAAAGTAACCTGACTTGGATCCTGCGGTTCAGGTTTGATATCACCAGCAATGTAGGCAGGCAAAGTATCCAAAAGCAAATCACGACCAACTAGCGCCAATTTCTCAAACAAGGTGCCGACATTGTCCTCATCCGTGATAGGAATACTGCGACAAGAAATCATATCTCCTGCATCCATTTCCTTAACCATTTCCATAATGGTCACACCAGCTTCCTCATCCCCTTGAATCAAGGCATAATGGATAGGCGCACCACCACGGTGTTTTGGAAGAAGGGAAGCGTGAACATTGACCGCAAAGTCCATGCTATCAAGGAGTTTACTTGGAAGAAACTGCCCAAAAGCAGCAGTCACAATTCCATCTGCTCCTAGCTTCATAAGTTCTTCCATCTCTGGACTTCCAGATAATTTTTCAGGTTGGTAGATAGGAAGACCTGCTTCCTTGGCAGCCTGCTTAACTGGTGTCTCTTGGATCACTTTTTTACGACCAACAGCACGGTCTGGCTGGGTCACAACGGCTAGAATTTCGTAACGGTCATCTGTCAAAAGACCTTTTAAGACTGTTGCTGAAAAGTCGGGTGTCCCCATAAAGATTAATTTTGTCATATCTTCTCCTTCTTATAAAAATTGCTGTGGCTCATGGTCAATGCTGAGACGGAGCTCACTATTTTCCCGTTCTTGAGTCAAGGCCAAAACCTGGTTGAGGGTCGTCCCCAGCTCATCTTCTAAACGGTATTTAATTAAAATCTGGTAATGATAGAGGTTGTGGGTACGGGCAATAGGTTTAGGCGTCGGCCCCAGAATGTGACTGGTCTCTGACAAGCCTGATCGCAAAATGTTCATGACTTCATAAGCACGTTTGACAACCTCTTCTTCTTTCTTATGAGAAAGGGTAATGCCAATGGTGAAATAGTAAGGCGGATAACCAAGTTGTCGTCTGATACCCATTTCATAGGCATAAAAGCCTTCGTAGTCCTGGTCTTTTGCAAATCGAATAGCATAGTGCTGAGGATTGTAAGACTGAATCAAGACCTGCCCAACTTTTTCAGCACGTCCTGCCCGACCTGCCACCTGAGTCAAAAGTTGGAAGGTTCTCTCAGAAGAACGGAAATCTGGTAGATTCAATGCCGTATCCGCATTGAGCACTCCGACTAGGGTTACATTTGGAAAATCCAATCCCTTAGCAATCATCTGTGTACCAAGCAATATGTCCGCTTCACCTCGTCCAAACTGGTCAAGAAGAGCTTGGTGACTACCTTTCTTACGGGTCGTATCCACATCCATCCGCAAAATACGGGCTTGCGGAAAGAGTTCTGCTAGCTCGTCATAAGCCTTCTGAGTTCCCGTCCCGTAGTAACGAATACTGCGACTCTTACAGTTGGGGCAAACGTGAGGAATATCCTTCGAAAAACCACAATAATGGCAGTTCATAGTCTTGGTATCCATGTGCAAGGTCAAGGAAATGTCACAGTTGGGACAAGTATCCACCGTTCCACACTCCCGACACATAACAAAGCTAGAATAACCACGGCGATTGAGCATAAGAACTACCTGCTCTTTTTTAGCTAGACGATCTTGAATGGCTTCTAGCAAGGGAGGCGTAAAGTTTGACGTCTCGTTTTGTCCAATATAGTCACGAAAGTCAACCACTTGAACCTCAGGGATCCTAGCTAAAGGATTGGCGCGTTGGGTCAGACGTAAATGTTGATAGACACCTTTGCCAGCGCGAGCACGGCTTTCCAGACTAGGAGTTGCTGAACCAAGTACCAGGGCTGCTTGATTATACTGAGCCCGTAAAATAGCTACCTCTCTAGCATGATAACGGGGATTACTGTCCTGCTTATAAGTCGCTTCATGCTCTTCATCGATAATCATAACACCTAGATTTTTCAGCGGAGCAAAGATGGCCGATCTGGCACCAACCACAACTTGAGCATCGCCACGTTCCACTTTGCGCCATTCATCATATTTTTCACCATTAGACAAGCCTGAGTGAAGAATGGCCACTTTCTCACCAAATCGAGCAATAAAACGCTCCGTCATTTGTGGAGTCAGGGAAATCTCAGGTACCAGCAAAATAGCTGTCTTGCCCTTGTCCAAGGCTCCTTGGATAATCTGCAAGTAAACCTCGGTCTTCCCACTTCCTGTAATCCCTTGAAGGAGGAAGGGTGGCTGATGACTGCCAATCGCACTGACAACCGCATCACACGCCTGTCTTTGCTCTGGATTCAATTCCAAAGGCCGACTTGCCTCAATGCCTTCAAAATAAGCAGCTGAGCGTTGCACTTCCTTTTGGACTATGGTCACAGCACCTTGTTC
>NZ_DXLC01000187.1:0-7384 GCF_019414905.1 Streptococcus sp.
TCTGGGTTCTGGGAGCTGAAGGTGCAGCTATTCCCTTGCAAGCACAAACTGAAAAAATGAGTTTGGCCTTGACCTTACCTGACAACCTTCCAGGTGCACTCTACAAGGCTCTTTCGACCTTTGCTTGGCGAGGAATTGACTTGACAAAAATTGAAAGTCGGCCACTCAAGACAGCACTGGGAGAATACTTTTTCATTATTGATGTGGATTATGCTGATAAGGACTTAGTTCACTTTGCCCAAAAAGAATTAGAAGCCATTGGAATCCAGTATAAGGTTCTGGGTGCTTATCCTATTTATCCAATATCAGACCATGGAAAGGAGAGAAGATGAGTAAAGAAAATCCCTTAAGCCACCACGAGCAGTTGCGTTATGACTATCTCTTTAAGAACATTCATTACCTCAATGAGCGAGAGAAAAAAGAGTTTGCTTACTTGCAAGGTAAGTTAAATATGGCTAGTGGTGACGCTCCCTCAGAAAGTCAGGAATTGACCGAGGATTATAGAAAGACAAGTGCTAACACTTCGATTCCTTCTTATAATAGCCGTAGTCGTTCTGAGAGATACCAGAAAATCAACTCTCTTCCGAAGAAAAAAACTAAAAAGCGGAAGCTACGGTGGGGGCGCATTTTCGCAGGTTTACTGGCTATCTTAGCTTGTCTAGCATTGGGTATGATTTTTATGTTCTTAAAAGGTTATACCAATGCTAATCCAGATAAAACTACCAATGCCCGAGCAGCTCAAGTAGAAGTCTTTAACGGTCAAGACACAAGAGATGGAGTTAATATTTTGATCATGGGTACAGATGGGCGAATCGGTCAAAATAGTGCTGAGACGCGGACGGACTCTATTATGGTATTAAATGTTGGCGGCTCAGATAAGAAAATTAAGCTGGTCAGTTTCATGCGTGACAATTTGGTTTATATAGACGGTTACAGCCAAGTCATTAACGGTAGAAAACAGACAGATAACAAGTTAAACGTAGCCTATGAGTTAGGAGAACAAGAGGGGCAAAAAGGGGCAGAAATGGTTCGTCAAGTCTTGAAAGATAATTTTGACTTGGACATTAAATACTATGCCTTGGTCGATTTTCAGGCCTTTGCTACAGCGATTGACACACTTTTCCCTGATGGGGTGACAATTGATGCTCAATTTTCAACATTGAATGGGCGCCAACTAACAGAAGCTACAGTCGGCGATGATTTACACGCTACTGAGACTGAGTCTCCAACCCAAACCATCAAAGTAGGAAAACAGCAGATGAATGGCTCGACCTTGCTCAATTATGCTCGTTTCCGTGATGATGATGAGGCGGATTACGGCCGTACCAAAAGACAGCAACAAGTACTGACAGCAGTTCTTCAGCAAATCAAAGATCCAACCAAGCTCTATACAGGCTCAGAGGCACTTGGCAAGGTATTCGCAATGACCTCAACGAATGTTCCTTATACCTTCCTGTTAACAAATGGCTTGTCTTTCCTAGACGGAGTTCAAAATGGTATTGAAAAATTGACGATTCCAGAACTGGGTGACTGGGTAGATGCCTATGATGTTTATGGAGGTTTGGGCTTGCTGGTCGATCAAAACAAATATCAGAATAAATTGTCTCAGATGGGTTTGAGATAAGATAAGACAGAAGAATCAAAGTTTGATGGCTATTTGGATAGCAGTCAGGCTTTGATTTTTTACAGTCTGCAATAGATTTTCACCCCCTATTTGTGGTATAATGAAACGATACGATAGAAAGAATAATGAATAATATGACTGATTTAAAAGCAATTCAGGCCCGTAGTCTGGAGATGGCTGAATATTTTGTTGCCTTTTGCAAGGAACATGATTTACTCTGTTATCTCTGTGGAGGAGGTGCTATTGGTGCCCTTCGAAACAAGGGATTTATTCCTTGGGACGACGACCTAGACTTTTTTATGCCTCGTAAAGATTATGAGAAATTAGCAGAATTATGGCCTCGTTATGCAGATGAACGTTATTTCTTGTCGAAGAGTAACAAGGATTTTGTCGACCGCAATCTTTTTATTACCATTCGTGACAAGGAAACGACCTGTATCAAACCTTACCAGCAGGATTTGAATTTACCACATGGTCTGGCCTTGGATGTTTTGCCTTTGGATTATTATCCTAAAAATCCAGCTGATCGGAAGAAACAGGTTCGCTGGGCCTTGATTTATTCACTCTTTTGTGCCCAAACTATTCCAGAAAAGCATGGTGCACTTATGAAATGGGGAAGCCGTATTTTACTGGGTGTGACTCCAAAATCTCTCCGTTATCGCATTTGGAAAAAAGCTGAGAAAGAAATGACCAAGTACAGTCTGGATGAGAGCGATGGAATCACGGAATTATGCTCAGGTCCTGGCTACATGAGAAACAAGTACCTAATCGAATCTTTTGAGGATAATCTTTTCTTGCCATTTGAAGAGACAGAGATGCCCGTTCCAGTCGGCTATGATGCCTATCTCAGCACTGCTTTTGGAGACTATATGACACCTCCACCAGCAGACAAGCAAGTACCGCATCATGATGCTGTCATCGCTGATATGGATAAGTCTTATACAGAATACAAGGGAGAATATGGTGGCTAAGAAAAAAATCTTATTTTTTATGTGGTCTTTTTCTCTCGGAGGCGGTGCAGAAAAGATTCTGTCTACCATTGTTTCAAATCTGGATCCAGAAAAGTATGATATTGATATTCTTGAAATGGAGCACTTTGACAAGGGATACGAATCTGTTCCCCAGCATGTAGGCATTTTAAAATCCCTTCAAGATTACCGCCAAGCTAGATGGTTACGAGCTTTTTTGTGGAGAATGAGAATTTATTTTCCAAGATTGACACGTCGCTTACTGGTGAAAGATGACTATGATGTTGAAGTTTCCTTTACCATTATGAATCCTCCACTTTTGTTCTCTAAAAGAAGAGAAGTCAAGAAGATCTCTTGGATTCATGGAAGTATCGAAGAATTTCTTAAGGATAGTTCAAAAAGAGAATCACATAGACGCCAGTTGGATGCTGCGGATACCATTGTAGGAATTTCTAAAAAGACCAGTCATTCTATCAAGGAAGTCTATCCAGATTATGCTACGAAATTACAGACGGTCTACAATGGATATGATTTTAAGAGTATTCTAGAAAAATCTCAAGAGAGGATCGATATCGAGATTGCGCCTCAAAGTATCTGTACTATCGGACGGATTGAGGAAAATAAGGGTTCTGACCGTGTGGTGGAAGTGATACGATTATTACACCAAGAGGGAAAATACTATCATCTCTACTTCATAGGGGCTGGTGATATGGATGAGGAACTGAAAAAACGCGTCAAAGAATATGAGCTTGAAGACTATGTACATTTCCTTGGTTATCAAAAAAATCCATACCAGTATTTGTCTCGGATGAAAGTTCTCTTGTCTATGTCTAAACAAGAAGGTTTTCCTGGAGTGTATGTGGAAGCCTTGAGTCTGGGACTTCCTTTTGTCTCTACGGATGTTGGAGGGGCTGAGGAATTATCCCAAGACGGACAATTTGGACAAATCATTGAGAGCAATCAAGAGGCGGCTCAGGCAATTATTAACTACATGACTTCTGCCTCAAACTTCGATGTCAATGAGGCTAGCCAATTCATTCAGCAATTTACAATTGCCAAACAAATCGAACAAGTAGAAAAACTATTAGAGGAGTAGCATGGAAACTGCATTAATTAGTGTCATTGTGCCAGTCTATAATGTGGCGCAGTACCTAGAAAAATCGATAGCTTCCATTCAGAAGCAGACCTATCAAAATCTGGAAATTATTCTTGTTGATGATGGTGCAACAGATGAAAGTGGTCGCTTGTGTGATGCAATCGCTGAACAAGATGATAGGGTGTCAGTACTTCATAAAAAGAACGAAGGCTTGTCGCAAGCACGAAATGATGGAATGAAGCAGGCTCACGGAGATTATCTGATTTTTATTGACTCGGATGATTATATCCATCCAGAAATGATTCAGAGTTTATATGAGCAATTAATTCAAGAAGATGCGGATATTTCGAGCTGTGGTGTCATGAATGTCTATGCTAATGATGAGAGTCCGCAGTCAGCTAATCAGGATGACTATTTTGTCTGTGATTCCCAAACATTTTTAAGGGAATACCTCATAGGTGAAAAAATTCCTGGAACGATTTGCAATAAGCTAATCAAGAAAGAAATTGCAACTGCCCTATCCTTTCCTAAGGGATTAATTTACGAAGATGCCTATTATCATTTTGATTTAATCAAGTTGGCTAAGAAGTATGTGGTTAATACTAAACCCTATTATTACTATTTCCATAGAGGGGATAGTATTACAACTAAGCCTTATGCAGAGAAGGATTTAGCCTATATTGATATCTATCAAAAGTTTTATAATGAAGTTGTGAAAAACTATCCTGACTTGAAAGAGGTTGCTTTCTTTAGATTGGCTTATGCCCACTTCTTTATTCTGGATAAGATGTTGCTAGATGATCAGTATAAACAGTTTGAAGCCTATTACCAGATTCATCGTTTTTTAAAAGGCCATGCCTTTGCTATTGCTAGGAATCCTATTTTCCGTAAGGGGAGAAGAATTAGTGCTTTGGCTCTATTCATAAATATTTCCTTATACCGATTCTTATTACTGAAAAATATTGAAAAATCTAAAAAATTACATTAGAACGGGGGTGAGCAAGTGATTGATGGAAAACGATTATTATTTAGTTTGACCATAGTCAGCTATGCCTTGACACTAGTAAGTGGAATTGTGTATCTGTTTAATAATAACAATGTTAGCTTGCTTTCTACTTTATTGTTCTTACTGGTTAGTAGCTTAATTGCTTGTTGGAACGATATCAAGTATTATATCATTCATTTTATTTTCTTTTTAACTATTTTTGTCTTTTTGGTATCAAGGCCAACCATTGATTATTTTAGGGATGGTGCTTTGGATACCTATCATCCGATTGCCTATCGTTTTGCCTTTATAGTTGTAATGGTTTCGATTCTGGGCTTGACGACAGGAGGTATCCTGGCTCGTTATTTTATAGCTAGGAAGCAAATGAAAGTACCCAAGATAGGAAGTTCTCTAAAAGAGGTTTATATCAAGCGGTTGCGCTTTGTATCGCTAGGAGTTTTTCTTCTAACCTATCCTTTCTATTTCATTCGGTTATTTGAACGGCTCCTGTATCGCTTGCAGACTTCCTACTATGCCTACTATGCAAACTTTGAAAGTAAACTGCCTTATTTTACCTACATTTTGTCTACCTTTACGGTCTATGCAATGTGTATGTATCTGGCAACCAAGCCTAAGAAATTGCAGGCTACAGCAGTGCTTGTCTCCTTTATTGCAGCTAATACCATTCATTTGGCAATCGGGACACGAAATCCCTTTATTTTAAGTATTCTATTTGCTTTTGTTTATTACTTTATGCGGGAGCAAACTGAACAGGGAAAATGGATTGGATTTAAAGAAAAGTTAGCGATTTTTGTAGGTTCTCCTATTCTCATGTTGGCGATGGGAGTGCTCAATTATGTACGGGATAATGTCCAAGTTTCCCATACAGGATTTTGGGATATCCTACTTGATTTTATCTATAAACAAGGGACTAGTTTTGGTGTTTTAGCTCGAGGTTTTCTATTTAACAGTAGCCTCCCTTACCGAGATTTCCGTAATTTTACTTTTGGTCCTGTTCTTGATTATTTTGCGAGGGGAAGTTTGGGGGCTATTTTCGGAGGAAAAGCCTTTGAACATACAACCAATAGTGTGGAACTAGCTATTGATAGTAATAGTTATGCCCATAATCTATCCTATCTTGTCTTGAACAAGGAATACTTGAAAGGACATGGTATCGGAAGTAGCTATATTATGGAGTTGTATACCGACTATGGTATGATAGGAGTCTTTCTACTTAGTCTCTTGCTAGGTATGCTATTTATAGCCATGTTGCAAGTAGCCTACCGATCAAGAACAATCCTATTTGCCTTGTCCCTACTCATATTGAATAATCTATTCTTTATGCCAAGAAGTAGCTTTTCAGAAAGTTTCTTCAATCTATTTACAATGCAATTCTGGGGAATTGTTCTTGTGATAATATTCGTAGCAAAAATGCTTACAAAAGAGAACCAGTATCTACTAAACAAAGGAGAAAAAAATCATGTTTGAACATTATTCAGTAGCTGATTTATTTGCAAATCTTTACAAAAAACGAAAAGCAAATATTCTAGCTCTCATCGCTTTATTTGCTCTCATTGCTGTACCATTTACAATTAAAGCAGTTAAGAATAAAAACACTGTTAAAGACACAACAAGTTATTCAACTTATCTTAGCTATAAAATCACTCCTCCAGAAGATTCAGCTAAAACGATTTTGAATCATCAAATTGGTGGTTATAGTGATTTTTATGGGAAATTGATTGATGGAAATTTGAATGGAGCTTATCTTTTTAATGATGTAGAACCCAGTGAGTTGAAAAAAATTGCCAGTGAATTGGATACGACCGAAACAACCTTGAAAAATTCAACGAATGACTATTGGTGGAAAAAATTGACCGTCTACTATATGATTGACGATGCAGGGGTTGGTGTGAAAATTTTGACACCAAGTAAAGATGCCAATGACTTGTTGGAGCGAAAAATTGATGGGTTGATTGAGAAATTTAAACATACCTATGCAAATGTGAAAATTGAAAAATTAGAAACCATCAACTCTAAAGAATTGAATGCAAATGGTGAAACAGCGCTCGGCTTAAATGTGAAAAATCTGATTCTTCGTTTAGCTGTTATTGGAGTGGTCTGTGTGATTTTGGTTGTGATGGGAAATGTGTTAGTTTATCTCTTTAATCCAACAATCAATAGAGCAGGTGATTTTTCTCAGTATCAAATTGATTTTGTAACAGAGATTACAACAATTGCCAACCTAGCAGATGTTTTGTCATACAAAAATGCTGGACAAGAATTGACTATCGTTAGCTCAAACAAAGCTATCCTAGATAAATTGAAACAAAATCAAGAGTCTTTAAAAGGAATGCATTTTGTCGATTTACAAGATGTGCCATCGCTTTTGGAAAGAGATACAGTCCTTCTTGTTGAAGAGTACGGAGTGACTCGTTATAAGAAATTTGAGCAAAGTCTTCAAATTCTTCGAAACTTAAATCGTTCTATCCTCGGTGTAGCAACCTTTAAACTATAAGCTTTCTGATGTATTAGGTCTTCAAGGTTGGCTAAGAGCCGATTTTGAAGGCTTTTTCTATTTGTCTGCAGAAATTTTCTTTTATACTCAATGAAAATCAAAAAGCAAACTAGGAAGCTAGCCGTAGGTTGCTCAAAGCACAGCTTTGAGGTTGCAGATAAAGCTGACGTGGTTTGAAGAGATTTTCGAAGAGTAT
>NZ_DXLC01000188.1:0-3016 GCF_019414905.1 Streptococcus sp.
CTGCTAGGATGGAAAGTGGATAGTTGGTATCTTGATAAGTGAAAAAGAAACGACTTAGAAAAGACTCCAATATCTTTTTATTTGTTGACTCAGATGGAAAATCAAATCCATACTTTTTTAATTCATATAAAATAGTATCTCTTGGAAGTGATAAATAGCTGAATTGATTAAAGCGCATAAAACCTCCTTGTAAAATAATAATTAAGGTTATTATATCAAAAAAATAGGAGAAAGGGAATCATTAAGTGAGAAAGAAATTAATTAAAGAATAATGAATACAATTTATATGAAATAATATGTGATATTCTATAGTATTCATAAATTAAACTATATCTAATAAGAATTTTGAATGAATTTATCTCACTTCTTTAAAAGAGATATCCATTTATTGGGATAAAAAGTTCAAAATAGTTTACAGAAACATTTTTACTGCAAATATATTTGTTATTTTTTCATCCAAAATGCCTTATTTAAAATATAAAATAGAGATAGGAGTCATTGCTTTTGTCTTTCTCTTTTTGAAAATGGTATAATATAGTGAGAAGGATAGAGGAGAAGTGTAAATTGATCGCACAACTAGATACAAAAACAGTCTATAGTTTTATGGAGAGCGTCATTTCGATTGAAAAGTATGTGAGAGCAGCTAAAGAATTCGGCTACACTCATCTGGCTATGATGGATATTGATAATCTTTATGGTGCTTTTGACTTTCTAGAGGTTACAAAAAAATATGGCATTCATCCTTTATTAGGGCTTGAAATGACTGTATTTGTGGGTGCTCAGGAAGTGAATCTGCGCTTTTTAGCTCTATCTAGTGTGGGCTATCAGCAGTTGATGAAGTTTTCAACAGCCAAGATGCAGGGGGAGAAAAATTGGTCAGTTTTATCTCAGTACCTGGAGGATATTGCGGTAATTGTGCCTTATTTTGATGGACTGGAGTTGTTAAATTTAGGCTGTGATTACTATATAGGGGTTTATCCGGAAACACTAGCCAGCGAATTTCATCATCCAATCTTGCCCCTCTATCGGGTCAATACATTTGAAAGTAAGGATAGAGAAGTTCTACAAGTATTAACAGCGATTAAAGAAAACCTACCGCTCAGAGAAGTCCCTTTGCGCTCGCGACAAGATGTCCTTATATCAGCAAGTTCTTTAGAGAAACTATTCCAAGAACGTTTTCCTCAAGCCTTGGAAAACTTAGAAAAGCTTATTTCAGGTATTTCTTATGACTTGGATACTAGTTTGAAACTGCCTCGTTTTAATCCAGCGAGACCAGCAGTAGAAGAGTTGAGAGAACGCGCTGAGCTTGGGCTTGCTCAGAAGGGGTTGTCTAGTAAAGAATATCAAGACCGTCTAGACCAAGAATTGGCTGTTATTCATGATATGGGCTTTGATGATTATTTCTTGGTTGTCTGGGATTTGTTGCGTTTTGGACGTTCGAATGGTTATTATATGGGAATGGGACGAGGTTCCGCAGTTGGTAGCTTGGTTTCCTATGCCTTGGATATTACAGGGATTGACCCAGTAGAGAAAAATCTGATTTTTGAACGTTTCCTCAATCGTGAACGCTATACTATGCCTGATATTGATATTGATATTCCTGATATTTATCGTCCAGATTTTATCAGGTATGTTGGCAATAAATATGGCAGTAAACATGCGGCTCAAATCGTTACTTTTTCTACCTTTGGGGCCAAGCAAGCTCTGCGAGATGTTTTAAAACGTTTTGGTGTTCCAGAGTATGAATTATCTGCAATTACCAAGAAAATCAGTTTTCGTGACAATCTCAAGTCGGCTTATGAGGGTAACCTCCAGTTTCGTCAGCAAATTAATAGTAAGTTAGAATACCAAAAAGCTTTTGAGATTGCCTGCAAGATAGAGGGCTATCCAAGACAAACCTCTGTCCATGCGGCTGGTGTTGTGATCAGTGACCAAGATTTGACCAACTACATCCCTCTGAAGCATGGTGATGAAATTCCACTGACTCAATATGATGCTCATGGAGTTGAAGCTAGTGGGCTTTTGAAGATGGACTTTCTGGGACTACGAAATTTGACCTTTGTCCAGAAGATGCAAGAGTTGCTTGCTGAAACAGAAGGGATTCATCTGAAAATAGAAGAAATTGATTTGGAAGACAAAGAAACGTTAGCTTTATTTTCTTCTGGTAATACAAAAGGTATCTTTCAATTTGAGCAACCTGGAGCTATTCGTCTGCTCAAGCGTGTGCAGCCAGTCTGTTTTGAAGATGTCGTAGCAACTACTTCCCTAAATCGGCCAGGTGCTAGTGACTACATCAATAATTTTGTGGCAAGAAAGCATGGGCAGGAAGAAGTGACTGTTCTGGATCCAGTACTGGAGGATATTTTGGCTCCAACTTACGGAATTATGCTCTATCAGGAGCAGGTTATGCAGGTTGCTCAGCGTTTTGCTGGCTTTAGTCTTGGGAAAGCTGATATTTTGCGCCGAGCTATGGGGAAAAAGGATGCCTCTGCCATGCATGAGATGAGGGCTTCTTTTATTCAAGGTTCATTAGAAGCTGGACACACTGCGGAAAAGGCAGAGCAGGTCTTTGATGTCATGGAGAAGTTTGCAGGTTATGGTTTTAACAGGTCACATGCCTATGCCTACTCAGCCTTGGCCTTCCAGTTGGCTTATTTCAAAACGCATTATCCAGCTATTTTTTATCAGGTCATGTTGAATTCTGCCAACAGTGATTACTTAACAGATGCCTTAGAATCAGGCTTTGAAGTAGCGCCTCTGTCCATCAACACTATTCCCTATCACGATAAAATTGCTAACAAGGCCATCTATCTAGGATTGAAATCGATTAAGGGGCTCAGCAAGGATTTGGCGCTTTGGATTATTGAACATAGACCCTATTCTAACATTGAAGATTTTATAGCTAAATTACCTGAGAATTATCTGAAACTTCCTCTGCTAGAACCTTTGGTAAAAGTTGGTCTTTTCGATTTATTTGAAAAAAATCGTCAAAAAGTATTCAATAATTTAGTTAATC
>NZ_DXLC01000188.1:3026-3281 GCF_019414905.1 Streptococcus sp.
ATAGGTGTCAGCAAACACCCACTGCAAGCTATTGCAAGTAAGGCTATTTACCCGATTACCCCAATCGGAAATTTATCAGAAAATAGCTACGCTATTATTTTGGTTGAAGTTCAGAAGATAAAAGTAATTCGTACCAAAAAGGGCGAAAACATGGCTTTCTTACAGGTAGATGATAGTAAGAAAAAATTGGATGTTACCCTCTTTTCAGACTTATATCGACAGGTTGGGCAGGAAATAAAAGAGGGAGCCTTCTAC
>NZ_DXLC01000189.1:0-8019 GCF_019414905.1 Streptococcus sp.
GAAAATCCTAATCAAATGTATTATAACCACAAATATTGTACAAAAAATAATCCCCCACGTGTTGATAATTTTTAACACGTGGGGGATTTTTCTATAGGAGGGCAAGTTTAGTTCTCTTTTTTGTTTTTTAGCAAGAAACCGAGACCTAGAAGGGCAAGGAGACTAATTCCTGCAAACAGGAGTTTGTGATCATTTTTGGTTCCTGTATTTGGAAGTTCAGCTTGTTTAGCTGGGGTTGCAGGTATATTTTCCTTGCTAGAGTTTTCTACAGCTCCGTTTTGAATAGCTTCACTTACAGATGATGGTTGTGCTTCTTGTGCTGGTTGTGAAACTTGTGTAGTTTGTGAATCAGTTGTAGCTTGGCTAGGTTTATCTTCTGTATCAGCTATATTTTCATTTGGTTTAGTAGAATCAGGTTTAGCTTGTGGAGCTGGATCTGGATTTTGATGTTCAGGTTTGTTTGATCGGTTTGGAATATCGCTTGTACTGTGCTCTTGACCTTGACCTTGTTCTTGTCTAGAATTCGGAAGGTCAGATTTTGGTTTATCTTCCATAGCTGGACGGCTTTGAGAGACTCGAAGAACAGTAGCTGTAAGGGCATTCAATTTCAAGCCTTTTTCAGTCCATTCAAGTCCTTGAGGGTTGGCAATTCCGACTGGCCCTGCTTGGTTTTCATCTGCTAAAACTTCAGCATTTCTGAGGTGGGCAAAGGCAGTTCCCAAGTTAAATTCGCGAGCTTTTTCATCCGCATTGACAAAGACTGCGTAGATATCCCCATTTGGAGCAGTGATTTGGTAGCCAATCACTACGTCCTCTTTTTCTACACCATTTTGGCCTGGCACAGTGATGAGGTGGACACGATCTTTGATATCTTGAAGACTCTTAAGTCGGAAGGCATCTGTAGATTGACGAAGGGCAATCAGACCTTTCATGTAGTCACGGCTCTTGACATTTTCAGGATATGCTTTTCCATCTGTAGCCTTAGTCCAGTCAAACTTGTTAATAGCATCACTCGAATCGTAAGAATCATGGATGAAGTAAGGATAGTCAAACGGGTTGCCGTCCTTATCACGCAACAAGTGAGATTTGTTTGGTTGTTTGTCCTCTGCTACTGGAGTCTTGTAGGCTGGGTCACGGAATTGTTTGGTACGTCCGTATTCCTGACCAGAGTGGATAAATGGAGTTCCTTGAGCTGTCAAGACCATGAGATTTCCAAGTCGCAAACGACGGTGGATTTCAGCATAGTTCTCGGCCTTGCTTGGGTCTTTTTTAATAGACTGAGCGATGATGTCAAAGAGGGTCAAGTTATCATGGGCTGCGATGTATTGAATCACATCTCCAGGACTGTCTGCTTCAAAGTTGGTTGGTTGAGCAATCAGATTTTTGAAGATAGTGTTGATATCACGCTTGCCACCTGTGATAAAGGCAGGTTGACCTTCATTTGGATAACCAGACTTGAGGTTGTTACGGATGTCATCTGAGAAGACAGCGACAGTATCGGTATGTTTCATCCAATCTTGGTCAGCAGCTCTAGTAGGCATATTTTCATCACCAGCATAGGTTCTCCAACCTTCACCCAGCATGATGAGGTTAGGATTGAGGGCGCGTGCAGCCTTGTAAGCTTCTTCGATAGAAGCCGCATCATGGTCTCCCATCATATCGAAGCGGAATCCATCTACTTTGTAGGTATCAACTAGATATTTGATGGAATCAACTAGGAGGCGTTTGGTCATATGGTGAGTTGTCCCCAAACGTCCACCACCAAAGCTAGTTCGAGGTGTTCCGTCAGCATCCATAAAGTGGTAGTAGTTTGGCTCTAGGTCTTCAAAGATATCGACTTTGGCTGTATGGTTATATACTACGTCCAGGATAGCTCCCATGCCACGTTTGTGGATCTCATTGATGAGGTTTTTAAACTCTGCGATTCGTTTTTCTGGATTTTTAGGATCGCTTGAGTACATACCAGTCAATGAGAAGTAGTTTTGAGGGTCATATCCCCAGTTGTAGTTGCTGTTGCTTGAAGCATAGTCAGATAAGCGTTCGTGGTTCTTCAATTCATTGACAAAGTAGTAAGACAAGACTGGAAGGAGCTGGATGTGGGTCACACCTAAGTCTTTGAGATAGTCTAGTTTTTCAATAAAGGCTTCAAAGGTACCAAATGGTTTGGTTAAGTCTTTTGCAATGGCAGGATCTGAAGTGAAGTCACGCACATGAGCTTCGTAGATAACAGCATCTTCACGAGTCTTGAAGTTGTGAATCTTACCATAAGTTAAGTCTTGAGGTCCTAGTTTGGCTGGATTTACAAAGGCAGCTTTAGCCACTTTATGGGCATCGTCAATCTTAGCATCGTCACTATTCCAAGCAGCGAGAGATTTAGCGTAAGGATCGAGTGCAAGAACAGTTTTACCTTGACGCTCGATTTGGTATTGATAATAGTAGCCAGTGAAATCAGTGATTCCGAGTTTGTTTGTGCTATCTAGAGTTTGTTTCCAAGTTCCTCTTTCCCCTTTTTCAAGAGCGACAGTTCCAACCACTTTTTCAGGGTCATTCTTGTCGTAGACAACAACAGAAACCTTATCAGCACTTGGTGACCAGAGGGTCAAATCAACTTGTTTTCCTTCTTCTTTTAGGTCAGCTCCCAGTTTGCCATCATAGCTGTAAGTCTCATCTTTCAGGCGCCAGCTTGTTTTGGTAGTGAATTGGTCGGAATTGTAGCTAACAGTATATGGATGTTTTGTATCTGAGAAATCTCCGCTGTAAGTCACTTTCTTACCAGCTTCATCGATTGCAACATCGGTGATAGTTACTTTGTTTCCTAGGTGATTAGTGATGTTGGAGTGCTTGAGGATATCTTCTTTTTTGGCACCGACTAGTGTTGAAAAACTACTTTCAATGCTAGAAGTTCCTACATGTTGGGCACCTGTCATACGGATATCATGGACATAGTATGGATTTGTGTAAATCGATTCATCATCGTCTTTTAGGAAAATTTGGCTATGATTTTTCAAATCTGTAAATTTATAATCTTCTTTACGGATTTTCACGTCGTCTCCTTTTTTGCTCTCATCTAGTAATAAAAAGCCGAATTCTTTGGCGGCATCCTTAAGAGGAATGTCGATATAGCGACCATATTTGCCTGTAGCTGTAAAGTCTGTTCCGTCAGGCCATTGAGCGCTACTTGGATTTTTTACATCTCCCCAGTACCAAAGAGATTTCTTGTCATAGTTGCCATCTGTACGGTAGTAGTTGACACGAACAGTCCCTGCAGGTTGTGGCTCGTAAGAGAAAACCTTGTAATCTTGGTCTAACCAAGCCTCGTTCATTTTTGGAACTAGTTTTTCGGCCGATTTATCGCCGGTTAGATTTTTTCCAGCTGTATTATTGATGAGGAAGCTAATTTTCTTGGCTTGTTCTCCCTTTAATTTGACATCTAGGTAATAGCCGTAGTCATCTTTTTTGGCATCCTTAAAGGACAGGGCTCCGTTTGGCCAATTTTCAGAAGGTTTTTCAACATCGTCCCAAGTCCATAGTCCTTGAGCATCCTTGTTTTCTTCAGGAAGTTTTTTGACATGGATACGGAAGTAGTTGTCTTCGATTGGCTCTTCTGCCTTAGTTTCAGTCGTTACTGGACTAGTGGAAGTAGTTGTCTCACTTGAACGATCTTGTCCAGTTTGTGGTGCTGAATCGGCTGGGCTTGCAACAGGAGTTGTTGGCTCTGTTTCAGTTTTTTCTTCTTTTTTCTCTAGGGAAGCGTTTGCACTTTCAGGTGAAGAAAAATCGCTTTCGTTCTTGCCAGCGATGTTTGTTGCATCAGTAAGAGGTTGGGCAAGGGCAGTAGTAGTTTCACTATTACTTGCGTTAGTGGTTGGTGTACTTTCGTTGGCTGAGATAGTTGGCGTAGCCATAGCAAGTAGGACAAGGCTTGCTCCAATAAGGACAGAACCAGTTCCATTTTTGAGGGAACGGATGCTGTAGACCATTTTTTTCTCAGTTTGAGCTGGTGTTTTTCTCATAATGATTCTCCAATCAATAAATTTCTATATCAGTATAGCATGTAGTAAAACAATATGCAAGCGTTTTCTTAAAATTAAAACAAAAGAAAAATCGCAACAGGTTTTCTGTTACGACTAAGCTAGTCTTTCTTTATGAATTTGTGAACCCAAAAGGTGGAGGTGGTGAAATAGTTCTGCAGTAGAAAGATTCCGACTACAAATAATGGGTTTCGGACAATTGGAAACAGAGAAGGTGGTGATCACAATATCGTGTGGAATTTGATGGAAGATTGAGGAAGAGATACTGGACTTTTCCCAAGGATCAAATAGATAGAGATTGTTACCGTAGTGGGCAAGGGTGTCAATTAGGTTTTGTGCGTGCTCACTATCTAGATGACTAATGACCAAAACACGAATTTTGGGAAGTTTTTGAAGTAATTGGACTAAAATGCGTTGTCCTTGGATAGAAAAGGCATAAACTAGCTCTTGTAGTTTACTTGGGTGACTCTCTAGACCAATCTCAGCTAGATACGTCTGAAATTTACTTTTACTTACTTCAAATAGTTTTGGAAATTCTTTTTGGTAATTGGTTAAAAGCAGAGACTTTTGCTTTTCAAGAGATTTGTTGCTAAGTGGGTGGAGAAAATCAGATTGGGCAGTGTAGTGGAGGAGCCAAATCAATTCTTCGCGATTTGCAATCTGTAGGTGAAATTCTTTAGATAATTCTTCTAAAATTTGACTCAATAAACGATAGGATTTTTGAATCTGATGAATGTCTCCTATCGCTTTATTACAAGGTTTATTTGTGATTTGAGGCAACTTTACTGGGGTTGAAAATAGCTGTTCCAGTGCTTCTTTTGTAGGTTCAAAATGGAGTTTTTTAGCCAGTTTTTTGATATCTTGTTCGAACTGCGGAATTTGCATGAGAGAGCTGTAGTGGCTGGTTAAAAGGGGAGTAGGATTTTCAATAAAGTGTTTCCTTTTAAAACGCTCCATATTGATAGCTAGGGTATATTTGATTTGTCGTAGACTGCTGAGGTTGAGTGACACTTGTTGGGCCTTCAAAAATAACTGAATCAAATCAGTCAAATACTCTTCGGAAATAGAAGAGAAGGGCCAATCAAGAAAGCTGTAACTTTGGCTAAAGTAGTCCAGATAAAAGGCGCGAATGTCTTCTTCTGCTCCCTCCAAGACTAAAGGAGAAAGTTGGATGTTGATGCCATAGTGTTGTGGGAGGAGTCTGTTTAGACGATGGATGATTTCCTCAATCTGCTCTGGATTAGCTGAAAGTGCCTGACATATTTGGTCAAGTGAGTCTTCCTCTTTGAAAAATAGACAGTTCAAAAAAGAGTAGACTTCAGATTGTTCAAAGATAGCAATTCTAGGATCTAAAGAGTTTCGGGCTTCAAACTGCAACTGAATACCTTCTTTTGCTGATCGAATAAAGAGGTTAGGAAATAATTGCTCAAGTTTAAAAAGGTGTTCTTGCAATTCTTCGGTTGAAAAATTCAGCTTCTCAGCCAAGACAGGAATTTCTAACCAATCATGGTGTTTGGTTAGTTCTTCCAGTAACACTAGCAGATTTTGTTCTGTTTCAGAAAGCAAAATATTCATAATAAACCTCCTTATATATTTATACATATATATTAAAAGAAAAACCAACTAAAGTCAAGAAAAACAGGCTAAGATAAAATAGGATAACTGTAATTTACTATATTCTTCGTAGATAATTGGGCTGAAAATGGACTTCGTAAATCAATAGTTGAATTTAATTTTTTATAGGAAAAGATTTTGTCAAAAAATCGTTAATCCCCTTGAAAAATCTAGCTAAATAGGGTATAATATGAGTAATCATTTGTCGTAGGTTTTGTCTGAAATATTGTCCAGATAAGACTCACAGCAGTTAAATCTTCTGAAAAAGTCAGATTTAGCTGCTCTTTTTGTGCTTTTTTTCAGGATTTTGAGTACTTGTAACAAAGACTTAAAGATTCTGAAAATTCATCAAGAGGACACGGTGATAAGGGTTTTACAACCATATGACGATTAGAAAAGCCTGATTGACAAGGCTTGGAACTTATTTACAAAGGAGAATCATCTTGGCAGGACATGACGTTCAATACGGGAAACATCGTACCCGTCGTAGTTTTTCAAGAATCAAAGAAGTTCTTGACTTACCAAATTTGATTGAAATTCAAACTGATTCATTCAAAGCTTTCCTAGACCACGGTCTTAAGGAAGTATTTGAAGATGTATTGCCAATTTCAAACTTCACAGACACAATGGAGTTGGAATTTGTTGGATATGAAATCAAAGAACCAAAATACACGCTAGAAGAAGCTCGTATCCATGATGCTAGCTACTCAGCACCAATTTTTGTAACCTTCCGCTTGATCAATAAAGAAACAGGCGAAATTAAAACCCAAGAAGTTTTCTTTGGTGATTTCCCAATCATGACAGAAATGGGTACCTTCATCATCAATGGTGGTGAACGTATCATCGTATCTCAGTTGGTCCGCTCACCAGGTGTTTACTTTAATGATAAAGTAGACAAAAACGGTAAAGTGGGCTACGGTTCAACTGTTATCCCTAACCGTGGAGCTTGGTTGGAACTTGAAAGCGACTCAAAAGACATCGCCTACACTCGTATCGACCGTACTCGTAAGATTCCATTTACAACCTTGGTTCGTGCCCTTGGTTTCTCAGGTGATGATGAAATCTTTGATATCTTTGGTGACAGCGAATTGGTTCGCAACACTGTTGAAAAAGATATCCACAAGAACCCAATGGACTCTCGTACCGACGAAGCTTTGAAAGAAATTTACGAACGCCTTCGTCCAGGTGAGCCTAAGACTGCTGAAAGCTCACGTAGCTTGCTTGTGGCTCGTTTCTTTGATCCACGTCGCTATGACTTAGCAGCAGTTGGTCGTTACAAGATCAATAAAAAACTCAATGTCAAAACACGTTTGCTCAACCAAACCATTGCAGAGCCATTGGTAGACCCTGAAACTGGAGAAATCTTGGTAGAAGCTGGTACAATCATGACTCGTAGCGTGATTGAAAGTATTGAAAGCCATTTGGATGGTGATTTGAACAAGATTGTCTACATTCCAAATGATGCAGCCGTTGTGACTGAGCCAGTTGTTCTTCAAAAATTCAAGGTTGTTGCACCAACTGATCCAGACCGCGTCGTAACCATCATTGGTAATGCTAATCCAGATGACAAGGTTCGTATCGTCACTCCTGCAGATATCCTTGCTGAGATGAGCTACTTCCTCAACTTGGCTGAAGGACTTGGCCGCGTAGATGATATCGACCACCTTGGAAACCGTCGTATCCGTGCGGTTGGTGAATTGCTTGCTAACCAAGTACGTCTTGGACTTTCTCGTATGGAACGTAATGTCCGTGAACGTATGTCTGTTCAGGACAACGAAGTCTTGACACCACAACAAATTATCAATATCCGTCCTGTAACAGCTGCTGTTAAAGAATTCTTTGGTTCATCACAGTTGTCACAGTTCATGGACCAACACAACCCACTTTCTGAGTTGTCTCACAAACGCCGTTTGTCAGCCTTAGGACCTGGTGGTTTGACACGTGACCGCGCTGGATATGAAGTCCGTGACGTGCACTACACTCACTATGGACGTATGTGTCCAATCGAGACACCTGAAGGACCTAACATCGGTTTGATCAATAACTTGTCATCATACGGACACTTGAACAAATATGGTTTTGTTCAAACACCATACCGTAAAGTTGACCGTGAAACAGGTGTTGTTACGAATGAAATCGTTTGGTTGACAGCCGATGAAGAAGATGAATATACTGTAGCGCAGGCTAATTCTCGTCTGAATGAAGATGGAACATTTGCTGAAAAAGTTGTCATGGGACGTCACCAAGGGGTCAACCAAGAGTATCCAGCTAATGTTGTTGACTATATGGACGTATCACCAAAACAGGTAGTTGCCGTTGCGACGGCATGTATTCCTTTCTTGGAAAACGATGACTCCAACCGTGCCCTCATGGG
>NZ_DXLC01000019.1:0-2354 GCF_019414905.1 Streptococcus sp.
TTCCAATAAAATCCTTGCAGAATGGTACAATCCTGCCATAGCAGATGAGTTGCATAGCTACTATTCCTCAGAAGAAGGGAAAGTCACGAATCCATTTCATCAATTTCTCGTGAAAACCTTTACTCATCGTTTGCAGGCTGAAGGCCATTCTCCAGAAAAAATTCAAGATATTTTACAAGTTTACAACCTATTTTACTACATGGATATGCATATCACAGAAAATGATTTTCCAGATATTAGCAAAACTGTAGAAATACTAGCAACCAACTTCATTAAAGGAATACTGAAATAAAGAAATCTTTTCTTTATTTTTTGGAAATTATTGAATGAAAAAAAATATTATTCATTCATAGAAAATTACTACACTATAGGAGTTAAAAATGAAACGAGGGAAAAAAATGTTCATAATTATTCTAACTACACTTGGAGTGCTCGGCTTTATATCTTGGGGAATCATTACCTATCTTGGACGAAGTCAAACTTTATCGATAAAATCCATTGAAAATCCCAGCGGAGATTTGTATTTAGTTCACATCACAAAACCAAAAAATCAAATATGGAAAGCTTGCTCCTATGCTCAGTTTAAGCTTCCTGACAGTTCGTTTGGTCTAGACAAAAGTCCAGTAAAGGAGGATCAGGCTAGCCGATGGCTAACCCTTGCTTCCACTCCTGATGAGGATGAAATTCTTATTGTAACCCATAATAGTGGTAGCGTGTTTAAGGAAACCTTAACACATTTACCAGCTGGTAGTAAAATTGAGATGAGTTGGCTGGAGTCATCTTTATCTGTTAAAGACAATGACCAAGCACTGGTTTGTTTTGCCTCTGATGTCGGTATTTCTACTCTACGTCCAGTTGTGAAAGAGTGGGCTGGTAAGCGCTCCATCATTCTTAATCATTTAGACAAAGGAGTAAACATTTTTGATAATGAGTTAAGAGAGCTTAGTAAGAATAATCCGAATCTAACTTATAAAACTAGCGAAACCTTTTCTCAAAGCCAAGCATTTTTAAAAAATGCGGTTGTGAAATACGGTAACCAAGCTATTTATCTCTTAACCGGCCAACCTGATGATATAAATGAGATGAAAAATTTCTTAAAAGAGAATGGGATTGACGACAAACAGATACAAACAAGTATGTTTAGAGGTTTGAAATAAAAGCAAACTGTCTTCTATGTATCTAAATCATACCATTATAGGTCGGTATGTAGAGAGATCGTACAAACCAACTAGTAAATTCTATGTGTTTGTGATAAGATAAATAAAAAGAAAGGAGCTCTTATGGCCAATATTTTTGATTATCTGAAAGATGTCGCATACGATTCCTTTTACGACTTACCTTTGAATGAATTAGATGTTTTAGCCTTAACAGAAACCACCTACCTCTCCTTTGATAATCTGGTCTCCACAACTCCTCAGCGTCTTTTAGACCTGGCACTTCAGGTTCCAAGAGAGCCCACCATGCTTACTAGTAAAAATCGCCTCCAGCTATTAGATGAACTAGCTCAACACAAGCGCTTCAAAAATTGCAAACTCTCCCATTTTATCAACGACATCGACCCTGAGCTGCAAAAACAATTTGCGGCTATGACCTACCGCCTCACTCTCGATACCTATCTGATTGTCTTTCGTGGGACAGATGACAGTATCATTGGCTGGAAGGAAGATTTCCACCTAACCTATATGAAGGAAATTCCTGCTCAAAAGCATGCCCTCCGCTATTTAAAGAACTTTTTTGCCCAACATCCTAAGCAAAAGGTCATTCTGGCTGGGCATTCCAAGGGAGGAAATTTAGCTATCTATGCGGCTAGTCAAATTGAGAAAAGCTTGCAAAATCAAATCACAGCAGTTTATACCTTTGATGCGCCTGGTCTCCATAAAAAACTGACACAAACCGAGGGCTATCAAAGGATAATGGATAGAACCAAGGTCTTCATCCCACAAGGCTCCATTATCGGTATGATGATGGAAATTCCTAACCGCCAAATCATCGTGCACAGTACTGCCTTAGGTGGTATCGCCCAGCACGATACCTTTAGTTGGCTGATTGAGGACAAGCACTTCGTCCAACTGGATAAGACCAACAGTGATAGTCAACAAGTCGACACAACCTTCAAGGAGTGGGTGGCGACAGTCCCTGACGAAGAACTTCAGCTCTACTTCGATCTCTTCTTTGGCACCATTCTTGATTCTGGTATTACTTCTATCAATGACCTATCTTCCTTCAAGGCACTTGAACACATTCATCATCTCTTTATCCAAGCTCAATCCCTCACTCCAGAAGAAAGGGAAACCATGGGACGCCTCACTCAATTATTGATTGATACCCGTTACCAAGCCTGGAAGAATAGATAA
>NZ_DXLC01000190.1:0-4821 GCF_019414905.1 Streptococcus sp.
TGGTTGATCGTGAAAAAGGGACTGTTATCGGTGCCTACAACTTGAACTGGAAAACCCTTCAACCAATTAAAGAAAAGATTGAAAAAGTCTTGGGTATTCCATTCTTCATCGATAATGATGCCAATGTAGCGGCTCTTGGTGAGCGTTGGATGGGGGCTGGTGATAACCAACCAGACGTTGTCTTTATGACACTCGGTACAGGTGTTGGTGGCGGTATCGTCGCTGAAGGCAAATTGCTTCACGGTGTTGCTGGTGCAGCAGGTGAGCTTGGCCACATCACTGTTGACTTTGACCAACCAATCGCATGTACTTGCGGTAAGAAAGGTTGCCTTGAGACAGTTGCTTCAGCAACAGGGATTGTCAACTTGACTCGTCGCTATGCCGATGAATACGAAGGCGATGCAGCCTTGAAACGCTTGATCGATAACGGAGAAGAAGTAACTGCTAAGACAGTCTTTGATTTGGCAAAAGAAGGAGACGACCTTGCTTTGATCGTTTACCGTAATTTCTCACGTTACTTGGGGATCGCTTGTGCTAACATTGGTTCAATCCTAAACCCATCAACAATCGTTATCGGTGGTGGTGTATCAGCTGCGGGAGAATTCCTTCTACAAGGTGTTCAAAAAGTCTACGATGAAAATACCTTCCCACAAGTACGCACATCAACAAAATTAGCTCTTGCAACTCTAGGAAATGACGCTGGGGTTATTGGAGCAGCATCACTTGTATTGCAATAAAATAAAAAAGGAGAAAATTGCTTTCTAGAAGCGAGTGATTTTCCTCCTTTCTTTTTTATGCTATACTAGTTAGGACAATAAATGAGGTGAGAGTAAATGACAAAAGCAGATACGATTTTTAAAGAAAATATTGAACGAATCCTCAAAGACGGTGTCTTTTCTGAGCAGGCACGTCCTAAGTACAAGGATGGGACAGTTGCCAACTCCAAGTATGTAACGGGTGCATTTGCCGAGTATGACTTGGCAAAGGGGGAATTCCCAATCACAACCTTGCGTCCTATTGCCATCAAATCCGCCATCAAGGAAGTGCTCTGGATCTACCAAGACCAGTCCAATAGCCTAGAAGTGCTTAATGACAAGTACAATGTTCACTACTGGAATGACTGGGAAGTGGGAGATACGGGAACTATTGGCGAGCGTTACGGGGCGGTCGTTAAGAAACACGACATCATCAATAAGCTTCTCAAGCAGTTGGAAGCTAACCCTTGGAACCGTCGAAACATTATCTCCCTTTGGGATTACCAGGCTTTCGAAGAAACAGATGGGCTGCTCCCATGCGCCTTTCAGACCATGTTTGATGTCCGCCGTGTAGATGGAGAAATCTACCTGGATGCGACCTTGACCCAGCGTTCGAATGATATGCTAGTGGCCCACCACATCAATGCTATGCAGTATGTGGCTCTTCAAATGATGATTGCCAAGCATTTTGGTTGGAAGGTTGGGAAATTCTTTTACTTTATCAACAACCTTCATATCTATGACAATCAATTTGAACAAGCTCAGGAATTGCTCCGTCGTGAGCCGTCAAACTGCCAACCTCGCTTGGTTTTAAATGTGCCAGATGGGACCAATTTCTTTGATATCAAAGCAGAGGACTTTGAGTTGGTGGATTATGACCCTGTCAAACCACAGTTGAAGTTTGACCTAGCTATATAAAAGAATAGAAAAAAGAAGTTGAGACAATGAATCCCAACTTCTTTTGTTTTTTAACGTGATACGCGACGACGAGCTGCTTTTTTACGGTTTTCTTCGATGAAAGCTGCTTTTTGCTCTTCTGGTTCGATCACTTTCTTTTTAAATGCGTATACTGCACCTGCAACTGCAGCGACAGTTCCTGCGACACCTGTTACAAGACCTTTAGCGAATCCTTTAGCCATGAGTCTTCCTCCTTTATCTTTTCAATCAGCCAGCCTCCTCAAGAGGTCATATTTTTCTGACTGACTTTTTTGTGTTATAATAATAGTAACGAAAAAATGGGAATTTTTCAAGGAAAAAAGATGAAAACAAAAATAATTGTGATCGTTGGACCGACTGCAGTTGGAAAGACAGCTCTTGCTATTGAAGTGGCCAAGCGTTTTAATGGCGAAGTTGTTAGTGGTGATAGCCAGCAAGTCTATCGAGGACTTGATATTGGGACGGCTAAGGCTAGTCCAGAAGAGCAGGCAACTGTTCCCCATCATTTAATTGATGTTAGAGAGGTAACCGAGTCTTACTCGGCTTTTGATTTTGTCTCAGAAGCTAAGATAGCTATTGAGGATATTCACAGCCGTGGCAAGCTAGCCATTATCGCCGGTGGGACTGGGCTTTATATCCAGAGCTTGCTTGAAGGCTACCACCTAGGTGGGGAGACTCCCCATGAGGAAATTTTGGCCTATCGGGCTAGTTTGGAGCCCTATACAGATGAGGAATTAGCTCATCTTGTGGCGCAAGCAGGCCTTGAAATTCCCCAGTTTAATCGTCGTCGTGCAATGCGTGCCTTGGAAATTGCCCATTTTGGTCAGGATTTGGAAAATCAAGAGACCTTGTATGAACCGCTGATTATCTGCTTGGATGATGAGCGCAGTCAATTATATGAACGTATCAATCGTCGCGTGGATTTGATGTTTGAGGCTGGGCTTTTGGATGAGGCCAAGTGGCTCTTTGACCATTATCCAGATGTGCAGGCTGCTAAAGGGATTGGTTACAAGGAACTCTTTCCTTATTTTCGTGGAGAGCAGACCTTGGAAGAAGCCAGTGAGAGTCTCAAACAGGCTACCCGTCGTTTTGCCAAGCGTCAGTTGACCTGGTTCCGTAATCGCATGCAGGTGACCTTTTATCAGATTGGAGAAGCTGGTGTGCAAGACCGCATTTTAAGCCAGATAGAGGAGTTTTTAGATGATTGAAACGGAGAAAAAAGAGGAACGGGTCCTGCTGACTGGTGTGGAATTGCAGGGCATGAACAATTTTGACCTCTCCATGGAAGAATTGGCCAGTTTAGCGAAAACGGCTGGGGCAGTCGTTGTAGATAGCTTCAGACAAAAACGTGAAAAATATGATTCCAAGACCTTCGTTGGCTCTGGTAAGTTGGAAGAAATTGCCCTCATGGTGGATGCAGAAGAAATCACCACTGTCATCGTCAACAACCGTCTGACCCCAAGGCAAAATGTCAATCTAGAAGAAGTTCTCGGTGTTAAGGTCATTGACCGTATGCAGTTGATTTTGGATATCTTTGCCATGCGGGCTCGAAGCCATGAAGGGAAACTCCAAGTCCACCTAGCCCAGCTCAAATATCTCTTGCCTCGCTTGGTTGGTCAGGGAATTATGCTCAGCCGTCAGGCAGGGGGAATTGGTTCCCGTGGACCTGGTGAAAGCCAGCTGGAGCTGAACCGTCGTAGTGTTCGCAATCAAATTACGGATATTGAAAGACAGCTCAAGGTGGTTGAGAAAAATCGGGCGACTGTCAGAGAAAAACGTCTGGAGTCCAGCACCTTTAAGATTGGTTTGATTGGTTATACCAATGCTGGGAAGTCAACTATCATGAACACCTTAACCAGTAAGACCCAGTATGAGGCTGACGAGCTCTTTGCGACTCTGGATGCGACGACTAAGAGTATCCATCTGGGGGGAAATCTCCAAGTAACTTTGACAGATACCGTGGGCTTTATCCAAGATTTGCCGACAGAGTTGGTATCCAGTTTCAAGTCGACCTTGGAAGAAAGCAAGCATGTGGACCTTCTGGTTCATGTTATCGATGCCAGCAATCCTTACCATGAGGAGCATGAAAAAACAGTCCTGTCCATCATGAAAGACCTGGACATGGAGGATATTCCTCGCTTGACCCTTTATAATAAAGCGGATTTGGTGGAAGATTTTACGCCTACCCAAACGCCCTACGCCCTCATTTCTGCCAAGTCTGAGGATAGTCGTGAGAATTTGCAGGCTTTGTTTTTAGAGAAAATCAAGAATATTTTTGAATCCTTTACCCTGCGCGTGCCTTTTTCAAAGTCTTACAAGATTCATGATTTAGAAAGTGTTGCGATTCTGGAAGGATGTGACTATCAAGAGGACGGTGAAGTGATTAGAGGCTACATTTCTGAGAAAAATAAATGGAGGTTAGAGGAATTTTATGACTGATATTAAAACTTTGGCTTTAAAGTATGGAGGCTATACAAGTCTAGACAAGGTCTATCTGGATCAACTTCTAGCTGGTAGAACAGAGCAAGAGCAGTTGGCACTGATCACTCCTCCACCTAGCGTGGTCAATGCTTACTTTGCAGAACTCTACCAGAAAAAAAATCCTGAGGCTGCGACGGATTATTTTGCGGAACTCAGTCAGGAACTGAATCTTTACAATGCTGAACCTAGTTTCACCCTAGAAAACAAGCCTTTTATTCGGCTTAATCTGTCTGGCAAATCCTTTGGTTTTTGTTATGAGAGTGAGGGTCTGGGTCGAATTTTCTCTGAAAATGAAGAGGTTATTTCAGAAGACTTGCTCTTTGAGATTGCACAAATTTTCCCCCATCAACTGATCTTTGAAGAGTCTGGTAAGATTTACATGAAGGCTGTTGGAGATGAGGAAGTTGTTAGCATGGATAGTCTCACAGCTTTGACTGATTTGGAAAGCTTGGCTGATGGTCGCAAACGTCTAAAAGGCTACAGTCAAGAGGATTTATTACAGGAAGCTACTGCTTTTTCTGGCAAGCGCTATTTCCGATCGGAAAACCGCACAGCCATGTTATATATTGATTAATTAGAAAGTATCGAATGGATATTCAATTTTTAGGAACGGGGGCTGGTCAGCCCTCTAAAGCCCGCAACGTTTCAA
>NZ_DXLC01000191.1:0-3601 GCF_019414905.1 Streptococcus sp.
GAATTATACAATATATAAACTAAGGGGGGAATTAAAATGGCAACTAGAAGTTTTACAACTGATTTAAAGTTTAATCGAAAGTCTGCTGATAATTTAATTTCTGCTTTATCAGAGACTAAAAAATTTAGTCGTTCGAAAGATGTTGAATCAACTGAAATTAGTAGTTTAGAAGCAATCAGATTAATGTTTGCAAAAGGACAGAATAAGCGTGTATAATGTAATGTCATTGGATAACCTAATAACGGCATTAGGTGAAGAAGATACAAAAGAAAAATTATTAACATTCGAAGGTAAGTCGGATGTCCCCAATGATATTGAGTCTTTTTTACATGAGAAGGCAATTCAGTTTGAAAAATCTGCTATTGCATCAACTTATTTAGTATTTGAAGAAGAGACCAATATCTTAGTTGGTTTCTTTTCTTTGGCAAATAAGCCTCTCACGATGTCAGAAAAAAACTTTGATAGTTTGAGTAATACTCAAAGAAATAGGCTAAAACAATATGGGAGAAAAATAGGGAATAAGTTTCAAATCAATAGTTACTTGATTGGTCAGTTAGGTAAAAATTTTTCCAAAGAGGCTGAGAAAAAAATTAGTGGAGCTGATTTACTAACTCTAGCATTTGACAAAGTTGCTGAGGCCTCTGCCATTATACGCGCTAAATATGTATGGTTAGAGTGTGATAACAATGAGAAGTTAATCAATTTTTATAGCTCATTCGGTTTTAAGCAGGTAAATCCTAAACCACTTGAAGATGAATTAGTAGTGTTGATATTAAAAATTAAGTAAGTAAAATTTAAAGGCCACCGTATTTGGTGGTCTTTGTTTCTTGCCTGCTGAACTCATCATTTTAAGTCCTTTTTTGTTACCCTTTATGTTTTCTCAACTTATTTGAATTTAATAGTTTTGGAGAAAATCAAGTTAGATTTAGAGCAGGCTTAGGCCTGTTTTTCTGTACCTAATCACTGCAAGATAACAAAATGTTGTAATATTTTATTGAATCAGATAGGCTTTAGAGCCTTGATATTGAGCACTTTGGGGCGCTTTCCCTTAGTGCTTTTTTTGTTTTTACAATAGCTTTTAAGCATACAGCTATAAGTATCTATACGCGACTAGACCTGTATAGTTTAAAGTGATATAATAGTCTAAAAGGAGGTACTACTATGAATGTTTTAGAAAAAAATACACAGGTAAACTTTAAGACTAACAGAGACTTGTTAGAGAAGGCTAAAGCTATTATCACAGCGCAAAATCTTGATATGACAGCCAGTTTTAACTTGTTTTTAGAACACATTGTAGAAAATAAAGCCTTGCCATTTGAAACTCAAGTAGACAAAGAAAGAGAAGAACTTCTATCAGGGTTGCGTGCTGAAATTGCCCGTAGCTTTGACGATTTAGAACATGGAAGAACTTACAGTCTTGATGAAGTGAGGGCTAACCTTGGAATTTAACGAGAACGCATATAGCCTTATTATCTCCGAAACGGTACAAGAACAGCTAAGAGGTATTAAAGATTATATCTCAGCTAACTACTTTTCAGAACAGGCAGGGGCAAACACAGTTAAGAATATTCTTTATGGTTTGGAACGTCTTGAAGTTTTCCCAGAAGCAGGATTTGATGCTGACGAAAGAGTAGGAGGGATTATATACCCACCCCACAAAACTCGATGCATCATTTTAGGAGATTACCTAGCCTTCTATCATATTTTAGAGGACAGAAAAGCTGTCTTTGTATCAGATATTATTCATAGCAAACAGGACTACATCCGCTTGTTTAAGAAAAAATAGCGCATATTATTGAACTGTGTTTTGGATTCCAAAAATTTTAGAAAAGATTACTCTATTTCAAAAATTTTTAGGAATGAAAATATAAAAAAAGAGAAACCTCATAATGAAGTTTCTCTTGCTTTTAATCGTCCGAATCAATATTCTAATTTCAAAAAAAGGTAGTGAAAAAGGTAGTGATTCGAATGATTTCCCTTGCAATATAGTGAAATTAACAAAAAGAAAAAACGCTTGAATCAGCGTTTTTCTTCTGTATTGATCCGTATTGAATGCTTACTTAACTTCTGTAAACACAACGTGTTTGCGAAGTTTTGGTGAGTATTTCTTCAATTGAAGACGGTCTGGAGTGTTACGTTTGTTTTTAGAAGTAAGGTACAAGCGTTCACCAGATTCTTTGTGTTCAAGTGTAATATTTACGCGCATGGTATCTCCCTTCTATTATTCAGCTGATGCAGCTTTAGCGATTTTACGTCCTTTGTAGTATCCTTTAAGTGATACACGGTGAGAACGTGAGTAATCTCCAGTAGTTTCGTCAAAGTTTACAGATGGAGCTGTTACTTTGTAGTGTGTACGACGTTTGTTTTTCTTCGCTTTTGAAGTGCGACGTGCAGGTACTGCCATTTTGATTTCTCCTTTAGGTATTTATATTCGATTCAATCTACTGATTTTCATCAACCATACTAGGATAACACATTTTTTTTGTAAAGTAAAGTTACTTGACAAAAAAAGATAAAAAAATTAGAAGGTCATTAAGTAAATTGGTCGAATTTTCTGAAAATTCAAGAATTTTCTTCTGTTCATTGCTTTTAAAATGTGCTATAATAGTAAAAACTGAAATGGGAGGGAACAAATGACTGAATTAGATAAACGTCACCGCAGTAGCATTTATGATAGTATGGTAAAATCACCAAACCGTGCCATGCTTCGTGCGACTGGTATGACAGATAAGGACTTTGAAACACCGATTGTTGGGGTAATTTCGACTTGGGCGGAAAATACGCCATGTAATATCCACTTGCATGATTTTGGGAAATTAGCTAAAGAAGGTGTCAAATCGGCAGGTGCTTGGCCTGTGCAGTTTGGGACTATCACTGTAGCGGACGGGATTGCTATGGGAACGCCTGGTATGCGCTTCTCTTTGACATCTCGTGATATCATTGCGGACTCAATCGAGGCGGCTATGGGAGGCCACAACGTGGATGCCTTCGTCGCTATCGGTGGTTGTGACAAGAACATGCCTGGTTCTATGATTGCCATTGCTAATATGGATATTCCAGCAATTTTCGCCTATGGTGGAACCATTGCACCGGGAAATCTTGATGGCAAAGACATTGACTTGGTTTCTGTCTTTGAGGGGATCGGGAAATGGAACCACGGTGATATGACAGCTGAGGACGTGAAACGTCTTGAATGTAATGCCTGCCCTGGCCCTGGTGGCTGTGGTGGTATGTACACTGCTAATACCATGGCGACAGCTATCGAAGTTTTGGGTATGAGTTTGCCAGGTTCTTCATCTCACCCAGCTGAATCAGCTGATAAGAAAGAAGATATCGAAGCAGCAGGACGTGCTGTTGTTAAGATGTTGGAACTTGGTCTCAAACCGTCAGATATCTTGACTCGTGAAGCCTTTGAAGATGCCATCACTGTAACTATGGCTCTCGGTGGTTCTACAAACGCCACTCTTCACTTGCTTGCCATTGCCCATGCTGCCAATGTTGACTTGTCACTTGAGGACTTCAATACGATCCAAGAGCGTGTGCCTCACTTGGCTGACTTGAAACCATCTGGTCAGTATGTCTTCCAAGACCTCTACGAAGT
>NZ_DXLC01000192.1:0-2009 GCF_019414905.1 Streptococcus sp.
ATATATAGTTTACTCGGATATTTTTTGAGCAGACTGACAAACAAAAAGGTTGCACTTTAGTAATGCAAATAGCTAGACTCACTAACCCTTACAAAAAATCCCACAATGCCATAACATTCGCAGGATTTTCTTACATAGGAAATTTAGATAAAGCGCTATAATAGTTACTGATTCAAGACCAAGACACCGAACTTGGCAAGTCAACTTACAATTCGCCACAAGGAAAAAGCCCATGAATATAGCATTCCTGGACTTCTATTATTAGAATATTTAGATCAACCAACATAGCAGTTAGGCAAGTCTAATAGGACTTGCCGTAGCCTACTTAGATTGCTTTGCAATCAAGTAGGCTTACTGAATCACATCTTCTCCTCTAACTCTACGTCTGGATACTTGTCCGCAAACCAGCGAAGGGCAAAGTCATTTTCAAAGAGGAAGACTGGTTGGTCAAAACGGTCTTTGGCCAAGATATTGCGACTTGATGACATCCGTTCATCCAAGTCCTCAGGCTTGATCCAACGAACGGTCTTTTTACCCATTGGGCTCATGACTACTTCCGCATTGTACTCGCCTTCCATACGGTGCTTAAAGACTTCAAACTGAAGTTGACCAACAGCACCTAGCATATACTCGCCTGTTTGGTAATTCTTATAAAGCTGAATAGCACCTTCTTGCACCAATTGCTCGATTCCCTTGTGGAAAGATTTTTGCTTCATGACATTCTTAGCAGATACTTTCATGAAAATTTCAGGTGTAAAGGTTGGCAGTGGTTCAAATTCAAACTTGTTTTTTCCAACTGTCAAGGTATCCCCAACCTGATAAGTACCTGTATCGTAAACCCCGATAATATCACCTGCTACAGCATTAGTTATATTTTCACGACTTTCAGCCATAAACTGAGTGACATTCGACAGTTTCGCACCCTTACCAGTACGAGGCAGGTTGACACTCATGCCACGCTCAAATTCGCCTGATACGATACGGACAAAGGCGATACGGTCACGGTGACGAGGGTCCATATTGGCTTGGATTTTAAAGACAAATCCTGAGAAATCCTTATCATGAGGATCCACAATTTCGCCGTCTGTTTTCTTGTGACCATGTGGTTCTGGAGCAAACTTGAGGAAGGTTTCAAGGAAGGTCTGCACACCAAAGTTAGTAAGAGCTGAACCGAAGAAGACTGGCGTCAATTCTCCAGCCAGAATAGCTTCCTCTGAAAACTCATTCCCAGCTTCATTTAAAAGTTCAATATCATCCTTGACTTGCTCATAGAAAGGATTGCTGCCAAAAAGCTTGTCTCCATCTTCTAGACTGGCAAAACGCTCATCCCCCTTGTAAAGTTCCAAGCGTTGGTTATAGAGGTCATACAAGCCTTCAAAGGCTTTCCCCATCCCGATTGGCCAGTTCATCGGATAGCTCGCAATGCCCAAAACTTCTTCCAATTCTTGCAAGAGGTCCAGCGGCTCACGACCATCACGGTCTAGCTTGTTCATAAAGGTAAAGACTGGAATGCCACGGTGCTTCACAACCTCAAACAATTTCTTGGTTTGAGCCTCGATCCCCTTGGCAGAGTCCACGACCATGACCGCAGCATCCACCGCCATCAAGGTACGATAGGTATCTTCTGAAAAGTCCTCATGCCCTGGTGTATCTAGGATATTCACGCGCTTACCATCGTAGTCAAACTGCATAACAGATGAAGTAACGGAAATCCCACGTTGCTTCTCGATATCCATCCAGTCAGACTTGGCAAAAGTCCCTGTTTTCTTTCCTTTAACCGTACCAGCTTCACGAATCTCGCCCCCAAAGTAGAGCAACTGCTCAGTGATCGTTGTTTTCCCCGCGTCCGGGTGAGAGATGATGGCAAAGGTACGACGTTTCTTAATTTCTTCTTGAATATTCATAAGTTCTCTTTCTTTTAAATCTATTTTTATCTGTTTTAATAGCTAAGAATGATTTTTACATTGGATTTTACCATTCCTTTCAACACTCCATTATATCGGATTTTA
>NZ_DXLC01000193.1:0-1098 GCF_019414905.1 Streptococcus sp.
GTAGCAAGCTTGATGTAAAAGGTCAAAAAAGCTACATTAAAACCGTGCGTGGTGTCGGTTACACCATGCAAGAATAGAAAGCAGTTGCAGTTATGTAATTGCTTTTTTTGAGGAGTTTTTGTATATTGACATGCGATTTTGTATTTGCTAAAATCAGTTATGGAGGATACATCTAATGAAAATAGTAAAAAAATTGATGCAAATCGCATTAGCAGTCTTTTTCTTTGGTTTGCTAGCGACAAGTGCAGTATTAGCGGATGATGCTGATTCAGAAGGTTGGCAATTTGTCAAAGAAAATGGTAGAACCTACTACAAGAAGGGGGAACTCAAAGAAAAGGCTTGGCGAGTGATTGATGGCAAGTACTATTATTTTGATCATGTATCAGGAGAGATGGTTGTCGGCTGGCAATATATCCCGTTTCCATCTAAAGGTAGTACAATTGGTCCGTACCCAAATGGTTTAAGATTAGAATCTATGCCAATGCCACAATGGTATTACTTTGGTCAAGATGGGGTTCTTCAAGAATTTGTTGGCAAGCAAGTTTTAGAGGCAAAAACTGCTACAAATACCAACAAACATCATGGGGAACAATATGATAGCCCAGCAGAGAAACGAACCTATTATTTTGAAGATAAACGTGATTATCACACCTTAAAAACCGGCTGGATTTCTGACGAAGGGCATTGGTATTATTTACAGAAGGATGGTAGCTTCGATGCTCGTATCGACAGTTTAACGGTTGGGGAGCTAGTGCGTGGTTGGACAAATGATAACTCAACTTGGTACTATCTAGATCCAACAAGTGCTGCAATGCAAACAGGTTGGAAATACCTTGGTAATAAGTGGTACTACCTCCGTTCATCAGGAGCCATGGCAACTGGCTGGTATCAGGAAGGCTCAACTTGGTATTATCTAGACCAAGTAAATGGTGATATGAAAACTGGCTGGCAATACCTCGGTAACAAGTGGTACTATCTCCGTTCATCAGGAGCTATGATCACTGGTTGGTTCCAGGTTAATGGCAAATGGTACTATGCTTATAGCTCAGGTGCTTTGGCAGTGAATACCACTGTAGATGGCTACTACGTCAACTATAA
>NZ_DXLC01000193.1:1108-14697 GCF_019414905.1 Streptococcus sp.
AAGCGATTGTGAAAGGAAACAATCGCTTTTTTTGTGAAAATATAATAAAATAGATAGGAAAGAATCAATACTTGTATGAAAAATGAGACGGTCTTTCCGTCTAGTAAAAGGAAAATATGACAAAAAAAGTTGGTGTCGGTCAGGCACATAGTAAGATTATTTTAATAGGGGAGCATGCGGTCGTTTACGGTTATCCTGCCATTTCTCTGCCTCTTTTGGAGGTGGAGGTGACTTGTAAGGTAGTTCCTGCAGCGAGTCCTTGGCGTCTCTATGAAGAGGATACCTTGTCCATGGCAGTTTATGCTTCGCTGGAGTATTTGGATATCAAAGAAGCCTGCATTCGCTGTGAGATTGACTCGGCTATCCCTGAGAAGCGGGGGATGGGTTCGTCAGCTGCTATCAGCATAGCGGCCATTCGTGCGGTATTTGACTATTATCAGGCAGAACTGCCTCATTATGTACTAGAAATCTTGGTCAATCGAGCTGAGATGATTGCCCATATGAATCCTAGTGGTTTGGATGCTAAGACCTGTCTCAGTGATCAGCCCATACGTTTTATCAAGAACGTAGGATTTACAGAGCTTGAGATGGATTTATCTGCCTATTTGGTGATTGCCGATACTGGCGTTTATGGTCATACTCGTGAAGCCATTAAAGTAGTTCAAAATAAGGGCAAGGATGCCCTACCGTTTTTGCATGCCTTAGGAGAATTGACCCAGCAGGCAGAAGAAGCGATTTCACGAAAAGATGCTGAAGGCCTGGGACAAATCCTCAGTCAAGCGCATTTACATTTAAAAGAAATTGGTGTTAGTAGCCCTGAGGCAGACTCTTTGGTTGAAACGGCTCTTAGCCATGGTGCTCTGGGTGCCAAGATGAGTGGTGGTGGGCTTGGAGGCTGTATCATAGCCTTGGCAGACAATTTAACACAAGCACAAGATTTAGTAGAAAGATTAGAAGAGAAAGGAGCTGTTCAGACATGGATAGAGAGCCTGTAACAGTACGTTCCTACGCAAATATTGCTATTATCAAATATTGGGGAAAGAAAAAAGAAAAAGAGATGGTGCCTGCTACTAGCAGTATTTCTCTGACTCTGGAAAATATGTATACGGAGACGACCTTGTCGCCTTTACCGACGGATGCGACTGCTGATACCTTTTATATCAATGGTCAGTTACAAAACGAGGCCGAGCATGCCAAGATGAGCAAGATTATTGACCGTTATCGTCCAGCTGGTGAGGGCTTTGTTCGAATTGATACTCAAAACAATATGCCTACCGCAGCGGGGTTATCCTCAAGTTCTAGTGGTTTGTCTGCCTTGGTCAAGGCTTGCAATGCTTATTTTCAGCTTGGATTGACTCGGAGCCAGTTGGCACAGGAGGCTAAGTTTGCATCAGGCTCTTCCTCTAGGAGTTTTTATGGACCACTAGGTGCTTGGGATAAGGATAGTGGGGAAATTTACCCTGTAGAGACAGACTTGAAACTAGCCATGATTATGTTGGTCTTGGAGGACAAGAAAAAACCAATCTCTAGTCGTGACGGGATGAAACTCTGTGTGGAAACCTCGACGACCTTTGATGACTGGGTCCGTCAGTCTGAGAAGGATTATCAGGATATGCTGGTTTATCTCAAGGAAAATGACTTTGCCAAGGTTGGGGAGTTAACGGAGAAAAATGCCCTTGCTATGCACGCTACGACAAAAACTGCGTCTCCAGCCTTTTCTTATCTGACCGATGCATCTTATGAAGCCATGGATTTTGTTCGTCAACTTCGTGAGCAAGGAGAAGCCTGCTACTTTACTATGGATGCTGGTCCCAATGTCAAAGTTCTCTGTCAAGAGAAAGACTTGGAGCATTTATCAGAAATCTTCGGTCAACGTTATCGCTTGATTGTGTCAAAAACAAAGGATTTGAGCCAAGATGATTGCTGTTAAAACTTGCGGAAAACTCTATTGGGCAGGTGAATATGCTATTTTAGAGCCAGGACAGTTATCTTTGATAAAGGCCATCCCCATCTATATGAAGGGGGAGATTGCTTTTTCAGATAGTTATCGTATCTATTCGGATATGTTTGATTTCGCAGTGGACTTGACATCAAATCCTGACTACAGCTTGATTCAAGAAACGATTGCTTTAGTGGAAGATTTCCTGATTTATCGAGGTCAAACTTTAAAACCTTTTTCTCTAGAAATTCGTGGAAAAATGGAACGAGAAGGGAAAAAGTTTGGTTTAGGTTCTAGTGGCAGCGTCGTTGTCTTGGTTGTCAAGGCTTTACTGGCTCTGTATAATCTTTCAGTGGATCAGGAGCTCTTGTTCAAGCTGGCTAGCGCGGTCTTGCTCAAGCGCGGAGACAATGGTTCTATGGGAGACCTTGCCTGTATTGTGGCAGAGGATTTGGTTCTCTACCAGTCATTTGATCGCCAGAAGGTGGCTGCTTGGCTAAAAGAAGAAAACTTGGCGACTGTTCTGGAGCGTGATTGGGGCTTTTCAATTTCACAAGTGAAACCAACTTTAGAATGTGATTTCCTAGTGGGATGGACCAAGGAAGTGGCTGTATCTAGTGACATGGTTCAACAAATCAAGCAAAATATCAATCAGAATTTTTTAAGTTCCTCAAAAGAAACGGTGGCTACTTTGGTAGAAGCCTTGGAGCAAGGAAAAGCTGAAAAAATCATTGAGCAGGTGGAAACAGCCAGTCAGCTTTTAGAAGGCTTGAGCGTAGATATTTACACGACTTCGCTTAGACAGTTGAAAGAAGCCAGTCAAGATTTGCAAGCTGTTGCTAAGAGTAGCGGCGCTGGTGGTGGTGATTGTGGTATTGCCTTGAGTTTTGATGAGCAATCAACTGAAACCCTAAAAAACCGTTGGGCCGATCTGGGGATTGAGCTCTTATACCAAGAAAGGATGGGATATGACGACAAATCGTAAGGATGAGCACATCCGCTATGCCCTTGAGCAGAAAAGTTCCTATAATAGCTTTGATGAGGTGGAGCTGATTCATTCTTCCTTGCCTCTTTACGACCTGGATGAAATCGATCTGTCGACAGAGTTTGCTGGTCGAAAGTGGGACTTTCCTTTCTATATCAATGCCATGACGGGTGGAAGCGATAAGGGAAGAGAAATCAATCAAAAGCTAGCTCAGGTGGCAGAAGCCTGTGGTATTTTGTTTGTAACGGGCTCTTATAGTGCGGCCCTCAAAAATCCATCAGATACCTCTTTTTCTGTCAAGGCTAGTCATCCAAATCTCCTTCTTGGAACCAATATTGGATTGGACAAGCCTGTTGAGTTGGGACTTCGGACTGTAGAAGAGATGAATCCTCTTCTCCTGCAGGTGCATGTCAATGTCATGCAGGAATTGCTCATGCCAGAGGGAGAAAGAAAGTTCAGAAGCTGGCAATCGAATCTAGCAGACTATAGTAAACAAATCCCTGTTCCTATTGTCCTCAAGGAAGTGGGCTTTGGAATGGATGTGAAGACCATCGAGAGAGCCTATGAACTGGGCGTTCGTACAGTGGACCTATCAGGTCGTGGTGGTACCAGCTTTGCCTATATCGAAAACCGTCGCAGTGGTCAACGTGACTACCTCAATCAATGGGGACAGTCTACTATGCAGGCCCTTCTCAATGCCCAAGATTGGAAAGAAAAGGTTGAACTCTTGGTTAGTGGAGGTGTTCGGAATCCGCTGGATATGATTAAGTGCTTGGTTTTTGGGGCCAAGGCTGTAGGCCTGTCTCGAACAGTTCTGGAATTGGTTGAAACCTATTCAGTTGAAGAAGTGATTGGCATTGTCCAAGACTGGAAAGACGATCTACGCTTGATCATGTGTGCTCTTAATTGTGCCACCATAGCAGAACTGCAAAAAGTAGACTATCTTTTTTATGGAAAATTAAAAGAAGCAAAGGATCAGATGAAAAAGGCGTAACTACCGCCTTTTTTCCATCTTCAGACCGAGGTGACTTTTTTGAATTGTGATAAAATAGAAGGGAGAGGATACATGTATGAGAAAATTTAAAATCTTTTTATTTATCGAAGCCTGTCTTTTGACAGGAGCTCTGATTTTGATGGTGTCAGAGCATTTTTCACGTTTTCTGCTGATTCTATTCCTCTTTTTACTTTTGATTCGCTATTACACTGGTAAAGAGGGCAATAACCTTCTGTTAGTGGTGGCAACCATTCTCTTCTTTTTCATCGTCATGCTCAATCCCTTTGTGATTCTAGCGATTTTTGTTGCGGTCATATACAGTCTCTTTCTTCTTTATCCGATGATGAATCAGGAAAAAGAGCAGACAAATTTGGTGTTTGAAGAGGTGGTGACGGTTAAGAAGGAGAAAAATCGTTGGTTTGGGAATCTCCATCATTTTTCAAGCTACCAGACTTGCCAGTTTGATGATATCAATCTCTTTCGTCTTATGGGCAAGGACACCATTCATCTGGAGAGGGTCATCCTAACCAATCATGATAATGTTATTATCCTCAGAAAGATGGTAGGAACAACCAAAATCATTGTACCTGTAGATGTTGAAGTCAGTCTCAGTGTTAATTGTCTTTATGGGGATTTGACTTTTTTCAATCATCCCAAGCGAGCCCTCCGCAATGAACACTATCATCAGGAAACAAGAGACTATCTCAAGAGTAACAAGAGCATCAAGATTCTCTTGACCACTATGATTGGGGATGTGGAGGTGGTCAGAGGATGAAAAAACAAGCTTATATAATCATTGCTATTACCTCCTTCCTCTTTGTCTTATTTCTCTCCCACAGCTTGCTGGAAATCCTTGATTTTGACTGGTCTCTTTTTCTGCATGATGTCGAAAAAACAGAAAAATTTGTCTTTTTGTTGTTGGTTTTCAGCATGTCCATGACCTGTCTCTTAGCCCTGTTTTGGCGAGGTGTGGAAGAGCTTTCTCTAAGAAAAATGCAGGCCAATCTCAAGCGTTTATTGGCAGGGCAAGAAGTGGTTCAGGTTGCAGATCCAGATTTGGATGCCAGCTTTAAGTCCTTATCTGGCAAACTTAACCTCTTGACAGAAGCACTTCAAAAGGCTGAAAATCACAGTCTTGCTCAAGAAGAGGAAATCATCGAGAAAGAACGGAAGCGAATTGCTCGGGATTTGCACGATACTGTCAGTCAGGAGTTGTTTGCGGCTCACATGATTTTATCAGGTGTCAGTCAGCAGGCTTTGAAACTGGATAGAGAAAAGATGCAGACCCAGTTGCAGAGTGTTACAGCTATCCTTGAAACAGCCCAGAAGGACTTGCGGGTCTTGCTCTTGCATTTGAGACCAGTTGAACTGGAGCAGAAGAGTCTGGTTGAGGGAATTCAAATCCTCTTAAAAGAGCTTGAGGACAAGAGTGATCTCAAGGTTGCTTTCAAGCAAAATGTGACGAAATTGCCCAAGAAGATTGAGGAGCATATTTTCCGAATCTTGCAGGAGTTGATTAGCAATACCCTTCGCCATGCCCAGGCCTCTTGTCTGGATGTCTATCTCCATCAGACGGATCTTGAATTGCAACTGAAGGTGGTGGACAATGGGATTGGTTTCCAGTTAGGGAGTTTAGATGACTTGAGTTATGGACTCCGTAATATCAAGGAGCGGGTTGAAGATATGGCAGGTACGGTTCAGTTATTAACAGCTCCCAAGCAAGGGCTGGCAGTTGATATTCGTATTCCCTTGCTCGATAAGGAATGATAAAGGAGTAAAGATGAGAATTTTACTAGTAGATGACCATGAAATGGTCCGCTTGGGCTTGAAAAGCTACTTTGACCTCCAAGACGATGTAGAAGTTGTGGGCGAGGCTGCAAATGGGTCTCAAGGTATTGACTTGGCCTTGGAACTGCGTCCAGATGTCATTGTCATGGATATTGTCATGCCTGAGATGAATGGGATTGACGCGACCTTAGCTATCCTTAAAGAATGGCCTGAATCCAAGATATTAATTGTCACATCTTACTTGGACAATGAAAAAATCATGCCGGTCTTGAATGCTGGTGCCAAAGGCTATATGCTCAAGACTTCTAGTGCAGACGAACTGCTCCATGCTGTCCGTAAGGTGGCTGCTGGGGAGTTAGCCATTGAGCAAGAGGTCAGTAAGAAGGTCGAATACCACCGCAATCATATGGAGCTTCACGAGGAATTGACTGCGCGTGAGCGAGATGTACTTCAGCTGATCGCTAAGGGTTATGAAAATCAGCGCATTGCAGATGAACTCTTTATCTCCCTCAAGACGGTTAAGACCCACGTGTCTAACATTCTTGCCAAACTTGAAGTCAGCGACCGCACCCAGGCGGCGGTCTATGCCTTTCAGCATCACTTGGTGGGGCATGAGGAGTTTTAGATGAGTCTAACAGATTTACTTGAGGAGCTAGAAGCAGCAAAAGATTCAAAAAAGTCAGGGCCCATGGAAGCCTATATGCGCCATCAATTTTTCTTCCTAGGTATTGCGGCTCCTGAAAGAAATGCACTCTATAAAAAATACTTTCCAAAAGCGAAAAAAACAAAGATTATCGACTGGAATTTTGTAGATACTTGCTGGAGAAAGGAGCCTAGAGAATACCAATATGTGGCTGCTAATTATTTGAAAGCAATGCAGTCTTATCTAACGGAGAACGATTTACCTAAGCTTGAGCGGTTAGTCGTCACAAAATCCTGGTGGGATACCGTAGATATCCTAGATCGAGTAGTAGGGAGTTTGGTGTATGACCACCCTGAACTAGAAGAAATAATCTTAAAATGGAGCCTATCAGATAATATCTGGCTGAGACGTGTCGCTATTGACCACCAGTTGTTAAGAAAAGAGAAGACCAATGTTCAATTAATGGAAAAGATTCTGCTTCATAATTTGAACCAAACAGAATTCTTTATCAATAAAGCCATTGGCTGGGCTCTAAGAGACTACTCCAAAACCAATCCAATTTGGGTAGCAGGCTTCATTGAGAAAAACAAGGAAAGAATGGCTGACCTTAGTATCAAAGAAGCAAGCAAGTACCTCCCCTATCATTGAAAAGCGCATTCATTACTTGAAAAATGTCGCCCATTTATGTTATAATAGACTGTATTTAAAAAATTTTAAGGAGAAATGACAGAATGTCTGTATCATTTGAAAACAAAGAAACAAACCGTGGTGTCTTGACTTTCACTATCTCTCAAGACCAAATCAAACCAGAATTGGACCGTGTCTTCAACTCAGTGAAGAAATCTCTTAATGTTCCAGGTTTCCGTAAAGGTCACCTTCCACGTCCTATCTTTGACCAAAAATTTGGTGAAGAGTCACTTTACCAAGACGTTATGAACGCTCTTTTGCCAAATGCTTATGAAGCAGCTGTAAAAGAAGCTGGTCTTGAAGTGGTTGCTCAACCAAAAATTGATGTAACTTCAATGGAAAAAGGTCAAGACTGGGTTATTACAGCTGAAGTCGTGACAAAACCTGAAGTAAAATTGGGTGACTACAAAAACCTTGAAGTATCAGTTGATGTAGAAAAAGAAGTAACTGACGCTGACGTTGAAGAGCGTATCGAACGCGAACGCAACAACTTGGCTGAATTGGTTATCAAGGAAGCTGCTGCTGAAAACGGCGACACTGTTGTCATCGACTTCGTTGGTTCTATCGACGGTGTTGAATTTGATGGCGGAAAAGGTGAAAACTTCTCACTTGGACTTGGTTCAGGTCAATTCATCCCTGGTTTCGAAGACCAATTGGTAGGTCACTCAGCTGGTGAAACTGTTGATGTTATCGTAACATTCCCAGAAGACTACCAAGCAGAAGACCTTGCAGGTAAAGAAGCTAAATTCGTGACAACTATCCACGAAGTAAAAGCAAAAGAAGTTCCAGCTCTTGACGATGAGCTTGCAAAAGACATCGATGAAGAAGTTGAAACACTTGCTGAATTGAAAGAAAAATACCGTAATGAATTGGCTGCTGCTAAAGAAGAAGCTTACAAAGATGCAGTTGAAGGTGCAGCAATTGATAAAGCTGTAGAAAACGCTGAAATCGTAGAACTTCCAGAAGAAATGATTCACGAAGAAGTTCACCGTTCAGTAAACGAATTCCTTGGAAACTTGCAACGTCAAGGTATCAACCCTGACATGTACTTCCAAATCACTGGAACTACTCAAGAAGACCTTCACAAACAATACGAAGCAGAAGCTGAGTCACGTACTAAGACTAACCTTGTTATCGAAGCAGTTGCCAAAGCTGAAGGATTTGATGCTTCAGAAGAAGAAATCCAAAAAGAAGTTGAGCAATTGGCAGCAGATTACAACATGGAAGTTGCACAAGTACAAAGCTTGCTTTCAGCTGATATGTTGAAACATGATATCACAATCAAAAAAGCTGTTGAGTTGATCACAAGCACAGCAACAGTTAAATAATCTTAATAGATAAAAATCCCACCTGCTTAGGTGGGATTTCTTATGCGCTATTTTCCGAAAATCTCTTCAAACCACGTCAGAGTCGCCTTACCGTACTCAAGTACAGTTTGCGGCTAGCTTCCTAGTTTGCTCTTTGATTTTCATTGAGTATTAATAAACAAAAATCCCACCTGAATTGGTGGGTTTTCTTGTGCATTATTTTCCAAAAATCTCTTTGAGATCTGCGTCTGTAATCCCAATCATGGCTGGGATGCTGTTCCAGTTTTCTTCGGTTAAGATGTAGGATTGTTCAGAGGCGCTTGATGTGGCAGTTTCAGAGACAGCTTGTTGCTTTTCTTCAATATTTTCAATTAAATCGCTGAATCGTTCAATCAGATAGGTTTTTCGGGCAGTTCCGATATGCTGGGTAGCATAGTCAAAGGCTTGTAATTCGCCTAGTAAGATAAGCTTGCTTTTGGCGCGTGTAATGGCTGTGTAGATGAGATTACGCTCCAGCATACGCCTACTAGCACTGGTAATGGGTAGGATGACAACAGGGAACTCACTTCCCTGAGACTTATGGATACTCATGGCATAGGCCAAGCGAATCTTGTACCATTCGTTACGTGGGTAAGAGACCTCATTGCCATCAAAATCAATGACAATCTCGTCTTGTTTCGATTCGGTGTATTTACCAGGAATCAGGTCTGTGATGGCTCCCAAATCCCCATTAAAGACATTGATTTCAGCATCGTTGACCAAGTGAATGACCTTATCGCCCTTACGATAGTGGCACTGGGGAGCTTCAAAACTGAGCTGGTCTTTTTGTGGTGGATTGAGGAGGTCTTGCATGAGCTGGTTGATGGCATCAATCCCTGCCGCTCCTCGGTACATGGGAGCCAGAACTTGGATATCACGGGCAGGGATGCCGCTTCTGAGGGCAGCGCCTAAGATTTTTTCAATGGTGGCAGGAATATGACCGCTAGCAATTTCAAAGTAGGAACGGTCTGCTTTTTTCTGGGTAAAGTCAGCTGGCAGGATACCCTGTCGAATCTGACTAGCTAGGGTGACGATGGTTGATTCTTCGCTTTGCCGGTAGATTTTTTCCAAGCGGGTCTGAGGAATCAAAGGGATATGAAGCAGATCAGCTAGAACTTGGCCAGGACTGACAGAAGGTAGCTGGTCGCTGTCGCCCACGATGAGGATTTTACTGTTAGAAGAGATGTTGGAGAAGAGTTGATTGGCCAGCCAAGTATCGACCATAGAAAATTCGTCAACAATGATAAAGTCAGCATCCAGATAATCTTCCAGATGACTGGTATCGTCGTCACCTGTCATTCCTAAGTGGCGGTGTATGGTCGCGCTAGGCAAACCTGTTAATTCATTCATACGCCGAGCTGCTCGTCCAGTTGGAGCGGCAAGAAGAATTGGCAGGTTGCTTTTTTTCCTGAGGTCGAGTCCTTCTAAAAGGGAATAAACAGTGATGATCCCATTGATAACAGTCGTCTTACCAGTACCGGGCCCACCTGTCAGGATAAAGACCTTGTTCTGGATAGCATCACAGATAGCCTGTTTTTGAATGCTATCATACTCAATTCCCAGTTCTTGCTCGACAGTAGTGATATGTTTTTGAATGGTTTCTAAATCTTGGCTCTTCTGTTTTCCTTTTTCAAGGATACGAACCAAGTGACTGCGGATGCCTTCCTCAGCGAAAAAGAGACTGTTATCAAAAATTTTGGTATCAATCTGCTGAACCTTGTCTTCTTCGATGAGGTAGGAGAGTTCTAGAGCTACTTGGCTGGGATCCAGTTCCACGGGACGAGAAGACTCAAGGAGAGTAAGGGTTTGTTCTAGCAAATCTCTTGCTTCAACATAGGTGTCCCCTGTTTCCATACAGGCCTGAAAAAGACTATGTACTAGACCGGCGCGGAAGCGTTCAGGAGCCTGACTTTCGATACCTAACTCCTCTGCCAGTTGGTCAGCAATAGTAAATCCCAAACCCTTGATATCCTCAACCAGTTGGTAGGGATAATTTTCAACCACATCAAGGGTTTCTTCCTTGTAAAAGTCTTGAATCTGAAAGGCTAGTTTATTGGGAATGCCGTAGTTGGCTAGTTTGGCTAAAACCATCTCGGTTCCGTAGTTGAGACGAAGAGTGGAGACGAATGCCTCGCGATTTTTTGCAGAGAGTCCTGCAATGCCTTCTAGCTTTTCGGGGTGTTGCAGAATTTCGTCAATGGTATTGTCACCATAGGTATCCACGATTTTCTGAGCTGTTTTGAGACCAATTCCCTTGAAATGGCTACTTGAAAAGTACTTGACCAAGCCCTTGCTAGTTGGTTTTGAGCGTTCATACCGGCTGATTTGCAGTTGCTCCCCATACTTGGAGTGCTGGACAATTTGCCCCCAAAAAGTATAGTCTTCTCCCTCAATTACATCAGCCATGGTACCGGTGACAATGATTTCAAAATCATCAAAATCCTCTGCGTCCGTATCTTCGATTTCTAGGAGGAGGATGCGATAAAAATTGCTGGGATTTTCAAAAATAATCCGTTCAATGGTTCCTGAAAAATAAACTTCCATAAAATTCCTTTGCATGAATAGGTGAGATTTTTACTATATTCAATAAACGATCACTTCTCACTATAGAAGAAGAGGCTGAGATTCTTGATTCTCGGCCTCTTAGGTCTCTTAAAATGTTCCGATACGGGTGATTGGCCAGAAGCGGAATTTAGCTTCCCCTGTGATATCTTTTGCTTTGAAGGTACCTACGTGGCGGCTGTCGCTCGAAACCAAGCGGTCATCTCCGAGGAGAAGGTATTCTCCTTCTGGAACAGTAAAGCTAAAATTGGTATTGTAGTTGACATCAACTGTGAAGGCTTGAGCTTTTTCAGCGATACTTCTAAAGAAAGTTCCTTTATTTCCTTCAAATCCCTTGCCTGAGTAGGTGCTTTGGAGTTTGTCGTCCTTGAAGCGTTTGATGTAGTCAGCTAGGTAAGGCTCATCCGTCTCTTTATCATTGATGTAAAGTTTATCGTTTTCGTAACGGATGGTGTCACCAGGCATTCCGATGACACGCTTGACGATGTCCTTATTGCCATCTTCCTCATGGGCAACCACGATATCAAAACGGTCAATAGGGAGGTGTTTGACAACAAAGAGGATTTCGCCATCCGCTAGGGTAGGATCCATGGAATGTCCTTCTACGCGGACATTACTCCAAAAAAAGATACGGCTCAAAGCTAGTAATGACAGAATCAGGAGGAACAATCCCCACTCTTTTAGGAAATTTTTAAATGAATTCATAATTTACCTTTCTAAGCGTTTTTTCGCTTTTTCAGTATTTTTAAAGTGCAGTTTGGCGCAGAAGTTAAGTCCCTGCATACCATAGGCTTGCAAAATCTGGCTAGCTACCTTATCAGAAGCCGTTCCAGCCCCACTTGGAAGTTGATAACCCAGTTCTCGTCCTAGATTTTCAAGATTTTCCAGAAAGAGATCACGCGCAATGATAGAAGAAACTGCTACAGCCAAGTATTTACCCTCAGCCTTTTCTTCTAAGCTGATAGAATTGCTGAAACGATTGGCCTCTTGTGCCAAGTACTTGTCATAATTTTTAGCACTGGTAAAGGCATCAATCACAATTTTCTCAGGTTGAACACCTTTTTGAAGGAGGAGGTAGATAGCCTGATTATGGAGGGCTACCTTAACCGAAACAGCATTGTAGCGCTCTCCGATGACCTCGTTGTACTTGCTTGGTGAGAGAAGCAGTGCCTGGTGCTGGATTTTTTCTTTGAGGATAGGGGCAATCTGACGGATCTTTTGGTCGGTCAGAGTCTTAGAATCTCCCACACCGAGTTTTCGTAAGAAATCATGCTGGTCAGGTGTGACAAAGGAAGCCACAACTGCAAGCCCACCAAAGTAGGAACCATTTCCAACCTCATCTGTTCCAATCAAAGGGAAATTTTGTCCGCTGGATTCTTCTACAACCTCATAGCCCAAGAAACTGGCGTATTTCTCAGCCCCTTCACCCTGAAGCAAGACCTTTCCAGAAGTATAGATAGAAGCCGTTGCTTGAGGTAGTCTCAAAAAGTAGCGGATATAGGGATTCTTACTGGGAGCCAGACTGGTTTGATAGTGTTCAAGAAAAGCCTGAATCTCCTTTTCACTTGGTGTGAGTGTTATACTTGCCATAGTTTCTATTGTACCACAAAAGCAGGCAAATTTGTAAAAACTGACAAAATTAGCGAATTTTGGTATAATATCGTGAGGTGAATTTTATGGCAAATCTAAATCGATTCAAATTTACATTCGGGAAAAAATCATTAACCTTGACAAGCGAACATGATAACCTTTTTATGGAGGAAATCGCCAAGGTTGCTACAGAAAAATACCAAGCAATTAAAGAACAAATGCCTAGTGCAGACGATGAAACAATCGCTCTTTTGTTGGCAGTTAACTGTTTGTCAACTCAACTCAGTCGTGAGATTGAATTTGATGATAAGGAGCAAGAATTAGAAGAACTCCGTCACAAGCTTGTGACTTGCAAGCAAGAACAGAGCAAGATTGAGGATTCCTTATGATTTCACTCCTTCTTCTATTGGTCTTGGCTTGGGGATTTTATATCGGCTATCGGAGAGGCCTGCTCTTACAGGTTTATTACCTGATTTCAGCCATGGCATCTGCTTTTGTGGCTGGCCAGTTTTATAAGGTGCTGGGAGAGCAATTTCATTTGTTGCTCCCTTATGCAAATCCGCAGGAAGGTCAGGGAACTTTCTTTTTCCCATCGGATCAACTCTTTCAGTTGGATAAGGTCTTTTATGCAGGGATCGGCTACTTGCTTGTATTTGGGATTGTCTATAGCATCGGTCGTTTGCTTGGTCTCTTGTTACACTTACTTCCTAGTAAAAAACTGGGTGGCAAGTTGTTCCAAGTTTCAGCAGGCATTTTGTCCATGTTGGTGACCTTATTTGTCTTGCAAATGGCTTTGACCATCTTGGCGACCATCCCCATGGCAGCTATACAAAATCCTCTTGAAAAGAGTATCGTCGCAAAACACATCATCCAGAGCATACCAGTAACAACCAGTTGGCTCAAACAAATCTGGGTGACAAATTTAATCGGATAAAAAGGGCAGGAGTTTTCCTAGCCCTTTGTTTACAGATTGACTAGAATCTATCAGAATGTAAAAAGCTAATACTCTTCGAAAATCTCTTCAAACCACGTCAGCTTCCATCTGCAACCTCAAA
>NZ_DXLC01000194.1:0-2675 GCF_019414905.1 Streptococcus sp.
CTGAAGTTGGTACAGGCTTCAACGCAGCAACTGGCGAGTGGGTTAATATGATTGATCAAGGGATTATCGACCCAGTTAAGGTTAGTCGTTCAGCCCTACAAAATGCAGCATCTGTAGCCAGCTTGATTTTGACAACAGAAGCAGTCGTAGCCAATAAACCAGAACCAGTGGCCCCAGCTCCAGCAATGGATCCAAGCATGATGGGTGGTATGATGTAAGCTTTCTATAGAAAACACAAAAGGAGGGAATGCCTATCCCTCCTTTTTATGATGTTCATTTCTAAATTGATTTGAGCTCTCCTAACTTATATGATAAAATAAGATTAGAAAAAGGAGAAGAACATGATCGATGTAGAAGAAATTCTGAGCAAGATGAACCCCAATCAGAAGATTAATTATGACCGTGTCATGCAGAAGATGGTACAAGTATGGGAGAAAAATGAGCAACGTCCAACTATTCTCATGCATGTTTGCTGTGCCCCTTGCAGTACCTATACTCTAGAATATCTGACACAGTATGCAGACGTGACCATCTATTTTGCTAATTCCAATATCCATCCCAAGGCAGAATACCATAAGCGTGCCTATGTGACTAAAAAGTTTGTCAGTGATTTCAATGAGCGGACTGGCAATTACGTTCAATACCTAGAAGCTCCTTATGAACCTAACGAATATCGTAAACTGGTTCGAGGTTTGGAAGAAGAGCCTGAAGGTGGCGACCGTTGCAAGGTTTGCTTTGACTACCGCCTGGATAAAACAGCGCAAGTGGCTATGGACTTGGGATTTGACTACTTTGGCTCAGCTTTGACCATCAGTCCTCATAAGAATTCTCAAACCATCAACAGCATCGGAATCGATGTGCAAAAAATTTATACAACCCATTATCTTCCAAGTGATTTCAAGAAAAATCAAGGCTACAAACGTTCAGTAGAGATGTGTGAAGAGTATGACATCTACCGTCAATGTTATTGTGGATGTGTCTATGCAGCACAAGCCCAGAATATTGACCTGGTTCAGGTTAAGAAAGATGCCACAGCGTTCTTGCTGGATAAGGATGTTGAAAAAGACTATTCCCATATCAAATTTACAGTTACAAAATTAGATATATAAGGATAAGCCCAGCTGTAAAGCTGGGTTTTTAAAATAAAAAAACCAGGGCTTTCACCCTAGTTTGACAACTTTACCGATTCTTTAGTTCTACATAGCGCTTGTACCAAATGTTTACATAGGCTTCTGAGAAAGGACCACGTCCATTGTTAATCCAATCAACAAGAATTTTGACATGTTCTTTTAAAATATAGTCCAAGTCATCAGAATAATTCATTTTGCGTTTGTGACGCTCATACTCCTCAACGTCCAAGAGACGTTTTTCCCCATCTGTAAAAATTTTAACATCCAAATCGTAATCAATATACTTCAGTGCTTCTTCATCCAGATAGTAGGGGCTAGCCATATTGCAATAGTAGGAAATTCCATTATCGCGAATCATGGCAATGATATTAAACCAATATTTCTTGTGAAAGTAAACAATAGCTGGTTCTCGAGTGACCCAACGACGACCATCACTTTCGGTAACCAGTGTATGATCGTTGACACCAATAATGGCGTTTTCTGTTGTTTTTAGTACCATGGTGTCCCGCCAAGTTCGGTGGAGACTCCCATCATGCTTATAACTTTGAATTGTAATAAAGTCGCCTTCTTTTGGAAGCTTCATAACTAACCAACTTTCTACAATTTATAAGTTTATCGTTTACTATTGTACCATAAAATTACCTAAAATCTGTGAATTTTACATGAAAATCTTAAAGATATTCTCTAAGAGCGCTTGCTATATCCGAAAAATCGTAGCCCTTTCGTGCTAAAACTTGGGTTAAACGCTGTTTAAGTTCGTATCCTTCATATTTTCGGGCATACTTAGAATATTGCTTATCAAGTTCCTTGAAGATGAGTTCCTGAGTCGTTTCTTGGTCAACTTGACTATCCAACTGGTCAAAGGCACTTTTAGCATCAGAGTAGGAGAAGCCCTTGTTGGTCAAATTTTGGATAATCTTATCTTGCAAAGCACGAGCTGGAAGTTTTCTCTCATATTTTTTCAATAGTTTATTAGCTACACGTTGAGCAACTTCCGAAGAATCAAATTCTTTCAAGGTCTCCTCTATAGTAGATTTTGAAATCCCTTTTTGTGTTAGTTTCTGAGTCAGTACATAAGGTCCCTTGTCTCCTGAAAGGTGATTGGCATTGATGATAGCATAAGCGTACTGATTATCATTAACCCAATTATCTTCTTTAAGATTAATAATGACTTGAGAAACTATGTTTTCATCAATATCGTATTTTTTCAGATATTCTCTGACTTCTTTTTCAGTGCGAGCTTTAAAGGATAGGTGATAGAGGGCTAGATTCTTACCATAAGAAAATTGAGCAAAGTTCTGAATCTCTTTCAATTCCTCTTCGCTTATCACCTTATCTCTCGATAACATAAAACGAACAATTGTATCTTCGGTGATGTAGCATTTGTCGCCATTATCAAGCTCCATCAGATAGAGTCTTTTTTTCTTTTCAAGTTTTGTGATTTTCATAGTTCTATTATAACTCAAAATGTGAGAAAAAGCTGAAACCCCTTGATATAGCCGTTTTTTGTCCCTTAATGATGAATTTTAAGAACTTTTTAGGAAC
>NZ_DXLC01000195.1:0-1939 GCF_019414905.1 Streptococcus sp.
GATTTGAAGGAAAACGGTAATCCCTGCATTGAACAAAAGATAGGTCCCAATTATAACTAGCAAAACAGCTAGGAAGAAGGTTGTTAGGGCTGTAAGGGGATCTTTTACTGTAAGGGCAAGATAGTAGCCAATCCCTAAACTTATGGAACCAAGAATCGTTTGGAGAGGTAGAAAACGACCTTTTTTCTCTCCGCTAGCTTTCTCACGTGAGAGCTGAAGGGCATTCATACGGGCGATTCGAAGAGCATTCAGGAACATGAGACCTAGGAAAATCAAACCAAAGACAAGAAGTACTGTAATGACAACTTTCATCTGAAAGGTAGCGACCAGCTCAACCTTCAATTTCATCAGTTTGAGTAGGAAAGCGAAAATCAACTTGTCAAACAAGGCTCCAATACCGATACCTGCTCCAACAGTTAAAATTCCAAATAGCACTAACTCCTTAAAGGTCATACTGATCAGATGGCGTTTCTCCAAACCCAGCATGCCATAAATCCCTAGTTCCTTGGAACGGTTTTTCATGACAAAACTATTGGCATAGAGGACGATAATGGCTGACGCAAGGGTGACGACAAACATACCAAATCCTAGAGTAGCTTGAATTGTTTCACCTCCACGGATTTCCGCAATCTTGGGATTAAAGGTTAGAGAGTAAAAGAGATAGGTCACAGTGACTGCCAAGAGAACAGCCAGCGCAAAAGGATAGTAGAGTTTGCGGTTTTTAATCAAGTTCGATACCGCTAACTTATTGGTTAATCGAAACATACTAATTCACCTCGCTTGCCATGACAGTCAAGGTATCAGAAATTTCTTGGAACATCTGACGTTCTGTCTTCTCTCCACGGTAGATTTGGTTGTAAAGAATGCCGTCTTTGATAAAGAGTACACGTTTGGCTCTGCTCGCTGCTGCTGTTGAGTGGGTTACCATGAGAATGGTTTGACCTCGCTCATTGATTTCATCAAAAACATCAAGAAGAGCTGCAGATGACTTGGAATCAAGAGCTCCTGTTGGCTCGTCCGCAAGGAGAATTTCAGGTTCTGTGATGATGGCGCGGGCTACTGCTACACGCTGTTTCTGACCACCTGAAATCTCGTAAGGGTACTTCTCTTGTAATTGGTTAATACCCAGATTCTCAGCAGTCACCACCAATTTTTTCATCATCTCCGTAATAGGTCTTCTTGACAAAACTAAGGGAAGCAAGATATTGTCCTTAACAGACAGAGTATCTAGCAAGTTAAAATCTTGAAAGACAAAGCCCAACTTTTCACGACGGAAACTCGAAGCCTGTGAATTTTTGATGGTTGCGGTGTCAGTTCCATTCAAGTAAACCTGCCCACGACTTGGTTTATCCAGCATAGCTAGGATATTGAGAAGAGTTGATTTACCAGAACCAGACTCACCCATGATAGCAACGTAGTCACCTTTTTCCACGGTAAAGTGAATATCCTTTAGGGCTTCTACTTGGTTGCCCTGAAAACGAGTTTTATAAATTTTTTGAACGTGTTTTACATCTAAAAGTGTCATGAGAATCTCCTTTCTTAATACCCCATCAATTGAAATGTTGCTTGCATCATAGCGCATCCCAGCTGAACGCGCTCAATATCTTTGTGGCTTGGTTTTCTTGTTTTCTTCTGTAAGATTTGTTTCATGATGTTACTCCTTTGTTCTTTATGAGTCTAGTTTACATCAAAAAAAGACCGCTTGCCATAACCTAACCTTACAAAAGAGACTTTAATCTTACATTTTTGTAAGATTGGGGGAAATGTAAGCAGATTTAATCTAGAGAAGTACACTGTAGCTTCTAAAATATTATTAGAAATTGGTTTGAATTTCCCAATCAATTATTGAGTTTTTATTTCATTTCACTATGCAATAAATCAATTGACTTTTTACTATAAAAATTATATAATATAATTATGAAAGGGCTTACTTTAGAAA
>NZ_DXLC01000196.1:0-2834 GCF_019414905.1 Streptococcus sp.
TACAACCTCAAAGCAGTGCTTTGAGCAGCCTACGGCTAGCTTCCTAGTTTGCTCTTTGATTTTCATTGAGTATCAAAATGAAAAGGCAGACCTTATTCAAGAATCCGCCATTATCCAAAGATTAATCTTCAAATTTTTCATGATTTTTTTCATAGAAATCAATTAAACCTAGAGCTGTTTCAAATGAAATATTTTTTACTTTTGCACGACCCTGCGCTAGAGCAATGATAGACATTTCACGCGCATTCGTTTCTTTAGAGATACGGTAGCCTGTGATTTTCTTATCACGAACCCAGCCAACAACTGATTCTACTTTTTCAAAGTTTGACTTAGCCATGTTCTTCTCCTATTTTCTTCTTTACGTTATATTATTCTATACGTTTTTATGTCTTTTGTCAATAAAAAAACATATATTCAATAAAATAAATGATCCAGAATCTTCTTACTTCCTTTTAAAGTCGATAATATATAGGTTTTTGCTTACTATAACCCATTAGTATGCTCCTAAAAAACAATTGCATTATTAAACTTTAAACTTGTAAAAATATTCATGTATACTGAATGCCAGTTTCTCAATAGGATAGACAGGATTTACTATTTCATTCTATATATTCCTTTTAAATCAACAAGTCCACTAAAGATAGTCTTTCACCCCACACTATCTCTAAACCATTCCGTTTTCTTTCTCCTTCTTTGGTTCCTTTCCTGTCCTTATCTATATCTTATTTATTTCACAACCGGTACTACTTACTTTGTCCAATCTTGCACCTTCTGATTACATACCCGCTTTCCAGCTAGTCATTTGAAAACAGCAGCACTTGCTGTTTCATGTCTAGCACTATTGTTTATCTCACGAGTTTTTTCAGCCGACTCACCTAGCAACCATCTCACAAACATTGATTATTTTTTCTGATTCCTATTATATTTATTGAAAGTTCAAATTAGGGATCTATACAATTGGGGATTTCAAAAAATTTCCTTATATATAGTAAGTAATTCTGTCGCCTCAATATAAACAGAATCAAAAATAATAGGTGCTATAGTGAGTTGTAGTAGAAATAGCACGATAGATTTCCTAAGTCCATAGGAATCGCCCCCTTTCTTCACCCTCATTATAACACCTATACATCAGTTGTGCAAATAATATGATATTTTTTTATTAGTCCTCAGACAAGCATATTATAGAGCGTTTCATTACCATTTAAGTTAATATAAGCTGGATCAAAACCTTCCATTCGACGAATCAATCCTGCATAATCATGCTTATCTGCCAAAGCGATCCCAATCAATACTGGGCCTGTCCCCTTGCTAGCTCGTTTGATATACTCAAAACGTGTGATATCATCATTTGGCCCCAAGATATCATTTACAAACTCACGCAAAGCCCCCGGACGCTGTGGAAAATTAACCACAAAGTAATGCTTGATCCCATCATAAATCAAGGCACGCTCTTCCATTTCCGGCATACGGTTGATATCATTATTTCCTCCAGAAATGATACAACAAATGGTTTTCCCCTTGATATATTCAGCCAAAACCTCTAAAGAAGCGATACTAGCTGCTCCAGCAGGTTCTGCTACAATCCCTTGCTTAGAGTAGAGGTCAATCAAGGTTTCAGAAATCAATCCCTCATCGACACCTACCAAAGTTTGAACATGTTGACGAGTTGCTTCATAGGTCAATTGACCTACCTTCTGTACAGCAATCCCATCCGCAAATTTGTCAATTTCTTTGAGTTTGACTGGACCACCAGCTTCAAAAGCAGCCTTCATGGAACGCGCTCCATTAGCCTCTACCCCAATGACTTCAATTTCTGGACTTGTTTCCTTGATATAAGTTGAAACCCCAGCAATGAGACCGCCACCTCCAACAGGAACCAAGACAGCATCAAAATTAATCGATTCTTTTCGAGCTTCTTCTAAAATCTCATAAGCGACGGTTCCTTGACCTGCTTGAACATGAGCATCATCAAAGGGATCAATAAAGGTACGATTTTCAGAGACTGTAAATTCTTGAGCTGCTTTAGCTGAAGCATCAAAGGTATCTCCAACTAGTTTAATGGTCACGAAATCCCCACCAAAAAAGCGAACTTGACTAATCTTTTGTTGCGGAGTAGTAATTGGCATAAAAATAGTAGCAGGAATTTTCATTTCATTACAGGTATAGGCTACTCCCTGCGCATGATTTCCCGCAGAGGCACAGACTACCCCACGCTCACGCTCTTCCTTGCTGAGCTGAGAAATAGCATAATAGGCACCACGAATTTTAAAAGAACGAACACGTTGGGCATTTTCCTTTTTCAAATAAATCTTAGCACCATACTTCTCCGATAAATAATGGTCATAATCAAGCGGTGTATTAACGACCACACCATTCAAAACCTTATGAGCCTTGATTATATCTTTTGAACTTAACATCATTTTCTCCTAGACTATTTCATACTTATCGCAATCCATCCTCTTAAAAGTGAGATGAATTGATTATAAAAGCGAGTTAGTCCCCCAACTCGCCTTCACCTTAATTTCTATCCATTAGTTATAGATTTTGAATGCATCATCATCGTTTTTACCAACGAATGGCATTGCTTTACGCAATTCTGCACCAACTTTTTCAATTTCAAGGTTCGCTGCTTGTTCACGGTAAGCAGTCAATTTTGGACGTCCAGCTTTATAGTCGTTTACAAAGTCATTTGCAAATTTACCATTTTGGATATCTGCCAAGACAGCTTTCATGTTTTCTTTAACTTGCTCAGTGATTACACGTGGACCTGATACATAGTCACCGTACTCAGCAGTGTTTGAAATTGATTGACGCATTTTCTTGAATCCACCTTC
>NZ_DXLC01000197.1:0-2763 GCF_019414905.1 Streptococcus sp.
GTCAAGGTGGGAAAATCGGAGTGATTGGAACGCCCATGACGGTCCAATCAGACATATACCGTCAGAAAATCCATGATTTGGATCCCGACTTACAGGTGGAGAGCTTGGCCTGTCCCAAGTTTGCTCCCTTGGTGGAGTCTGGTGCTCTGTCAACCAGTGTTACCAAAAAAGTGGTTTATGAAACCCTGCGTCCCTTGGTTGGAAAGGTGGATAGCCTGATTTTGGGCTGTACTCATTATCCACTCCTAAGACCCATTATTCAAAATGTCATGGGACCAAAAGTTCAGCTCATCGATAGTGGGGCAGAGTGTGTACGGGACATTTCAGTCTTACTCAATTATTTTGAAATCAATCGTGGTCGCGATGCTGGACCACTCCATCACCGTTTTTACACAACAGCCAGCAGCCAAAGTTTTGCACAAATTGGTGAAGAATGGCTGGAAAAAGAGATTTATGTGGAGCATGTAGAATTATGACAAATAAAATTTATGAATACAAGGATGACCAGGACTGGTATGTTGGGTCCTATGGTATTTTTGGTGGCGTCCGGACGTTGACGGATGATGACTTGGATTTTCCTCTATTGGAGTTTGCCCAAAGATTTCGAGATGAGGATCGAGGTTTTCCTGTTTCTGTTACTGTTTTACGCTATGGTTCTCTCTACCGTTTATTGTCTTTTGTGGTAGATATCCTCAACCAAGAAATGGGACGAAATGTGGAAGTCATTCAACGTCAAGGGGCTTTGCTCTTGGTTGAAAATGGGCAACTCCTGCATGTAGAATTGCCTAAAGAAGGGGTCAATGTTCATGATTTCTTTGAGACAAGCAAGGTCAGAGAAACCTTATTGATTGCGACTCGAAACGAAGGCAAGACCAAAGAATTCCGAGCTATCTTTGACAAGCTAGGCTACAATGTGGAAAATCTTAATGACTATCCTGACTTGCCTGAAGTAGCAGAAACAGGCATGACCTTCGAAGAAAATGCCCGCCTCAAGGCAGAAACTATTTCTCAATTAACGGGCAAGATGGTTTTGGCAGATGACTCAGGTCTCAAAGTCGATGTCCTTGGTGGCTTGCCAGGTGTCTGGTCAGCTCGTTTCGCAGGTGTGGGAGCTACTGACCGTGAAAACAATGCCAAACTCTTGCACGAATTGGCCATGGTCTTTGAACTCAAGGACCGCTCGGCTCAATTCCATACAACCCTAGTCGTAGCCAGTCCAAACAAGGAAAGTTTGGTTGTTGAAGCAGACTGGCCTGGCTACATTAACTTTGAACCTAAGGGTGAAAATGGATTTGGTTACGATCCTCTCTTCCTTGTAGGAGAGACAGGCAAATCCTCAGCTGAATTAACCCTTGAAGAAAAAAATAGTCAATCTCACCGTGCCTTAGCCGTTAAGAAACTTTTGGAGGTATTTCCATCATGGCAAAGCAAATCATCATTGTAATGAGCGATTCTCATGGCGATAGCTTGATTGTGGAAGAAATCCGTGATCGCTATGTAGGCAAAGTTGATGCCGTTTTTCATAACGGCGATTCTGAACTGCGTCCTGATTCTCCCCTTTGGGAAGGCATCCGTGTTGTTAAAGGGAACATGGACTTCTACGCCGGCTACCCAGAACGTTTGGTGACTGAGCTTGGTTCGACCAAGATTATCCAAACCCATGGTCACTTGTTTGACATCAATTTCAACTTTCAAAAGTTGGACTACTGGGCTCAGGAAGAAGAGGCCGATATCTGTCTTTATGGTCACTTGCATGTGCCAAGTGCTTGGATGGAAGGCAAGACCCTCTTTCTAAATCCAGGTTCCATCAGTCAACCACGTGGGACCATCAGAGAATGTCTCTATGCTCGTGTGGAGATTGATGATAGTTATTTTAAAGTGGACTTTTTGACACGAGACCATGAGGTGTATCCAGGCTTGTCCAAGGAGTTTAGCCGATGATTGCCAAGGAGTTTGAAACTTTCTTGTTGGGGCAGGAGGAAACTTTTTTGACTCCTGCTGAAAATCTAGCCGTGTTGATTGATACCCACAATGCAGATCACGCGACCCTCTTGCTCAGTCAGATGACCTATACCCGTGTTCCCGTTGTGACAGATGAAAAACAGTTTGTTGGGACGATTGGGCTCAGAGATATTATGGCTTATCAGATGGAGCATGAATTGAGTCAAGAAATCATGGCAGATACGGATATTGTTCATATGACGAGAACGGACGTAGCGGTCGTCTCGCCTGAGTTTACTATTACGGAGGTCTTGCACAAGTTGGTAGATGAGTCCTTCTTGCCGGTTGTGGATGCGTCTGGTATTTTACAAGGAATTATCACGCGCAAGTCTATCCTCAAGGCAGTCAATGCCCTCTTGCATGACTTTAGTAAGGAATATGAGATTCGATGCCGATGAGAGATAGGATTTCAGCCTTTTTAGAGGAAAAGCAGGGCTTATCTGCCAATTCCAAGCAGTCCTATAAGTATGATCTGGAACAATTTTTAGACATTGTAGGCGAGCGGATTTCGGAGACCAGTCTCAAGATTTACCAAGCCCATCTAGTCAATCTAAAAATTAGCGCCCAGAAGCGAAAGATTTCGACCTGTAACCAATTTCTCTACTTTCTCTATCAAAAAGGAGAATTGGATAGCTTTTATCGTTTGGAATTAACCAAACAAGCTGAAAAGAAGACCGAAAAACCAGAACTGTTAGACCTAGACTCTTTTTGGCAGGAAAGCGACTATCCAGAGGGCCGCTTACTGGCTCTTCTTATCCTAGA
>NZ_DXLC01000198.1:0-3340 GCF_019414905.1 Streptococcus sp.
TACCAAATCCTTCTAAGGCATCAAAAATGCCATCTTCTTCTAATGTTTTTGTAATATAATCTGCTTTTTCTTTGATGTTATCATGAGAAATTCCCATTGCAACGCTGATTCCAGCATAATCAAAGAGTTCTAAGTCGTTGAGGCCATCTCCAAAAACCATGACGTTCTCTGGTTTCAAGCCAAGGTGTTCCACAACCTTTTCCACACCCGTCGCTTTGGAGCCTGAAATCGGCACAATATCAGACGAATGTTGATGCCAACGAACCATGCGAAGTTTATCTGAGAGACTGTCAGGCAAGTGCAAGTCATCTCCCTTATCTTCAAAAGTCCACATCTGATAGATATCTTCTTTTTCATGGAAATCTGGATCCACATCCAAATCGGGATAAATTGGATCAATAGCCTCACTGATCATCTCAGTTCGAGCGGAGAGTTTGGCAGCATGACTTCCAACTAAACCATACTCAATTCCCTCTTGCTTAGCCCAAGAGATATACTCCTCAACATCTGATTTCTCAATCTGATGTTGATAAATGACCTGACCTTTTTTATCTTCGATATAAGCTCCATTTAAGGTCACAAAAAAGTCAGGATTGAGATCACGAATCTCTGGCACGACACCAAAAATCCCTCGTCCAGAAGCAATACCTGTCAAAATTCCTTTCTCACGTAATTGCTTAAAAACAGTTGGGATTGAAGCTGGAATAAAACCTGTCTTTGAATTCCTCAATGTATCATCAATATCAAAAAAGACAATCTTGATCTTCTTTGCCTTGTATCTTAATTTGGCATCCATCTCACTACCTCTTTCAATCTAACTCTTTCCATTATACCATAAAGTAGCTAAATCCCCTATTTTCAAAGAAATTCGCTATCTCTTATTCGAACTTCTTGGATAAGTACAGAACTAAATCATCATTATTTTGAATAGTAGCATTCATTTCCAAGGGTTGATTTCGATACCAGACACCTGTCCCATCTGGAATGTAGCCCCGTCTGATATACAATCTCTGGGCAGGGCCATAGCCTAAGTGCAAACCTACACCAAGAGTGACCTTACTCGAAACAACCTTGACTCGTTTTTCTGCTTCTTCTAGCAGTTGATTCCCAATCCCTTGATTTCGAAAAGGCTCAAACACATTAAAATCTGATAATTCTGGATAGACTTCTGCAAAAGGACCATGTTTAGCAGAGGGCAAAATGGTAACGTAGCCCGCTACAGCACCATCAATCTCTGCAACTAAGACTTCTCTCTCCCCACTTTCCTGTTCCTTAAAGTATCGAGTTAAAATCTCCTCTCTACTTGGCCAACCTTGGCTGATAAATCCTCGAGATAGATCTTTAATGTCAGATTCTTGCATTTTTCTAATTGAACATGTCGTCTTCATAAGTTGCTCCTTTAAAGCTTTCTCCTACCATTATAGCACGCCAAGGTCAGAAAAAAACTATCTCGTGAAAAAAGACCCAACCGGGTCTCAATTCGCTTTCTTGTTTCAAAGCTCGTGAAAAAGAGGTCCACCCGGACCCAACTCGCTCTCTCATTTCAAGGCTCGTGAAAAAAAGACCCAACCGGGTCTTTTCTTTAATCTTCGTTTACGAAAGGCATCAAAGCCATTACGCGAGCGCGTTTGATAGCTGTTGTTACTTTACGTTGGTTTTTAGCTGAAGTTCCTGTTACACGACGAGGAAGGATTTTCCCACGTTCTGAAACGAAACGGCTAAGAAGCTCAGTATCTTTGTAATCAACATATTCAATTTTGTTTGCTGCGATGTAATCAACTTTTTTACGGCGTTTGAATCCGCCACGACGTTGTTGAGCCATGTTTTTTCTCCTTTATAATTTTAGTTGTCCATTAGAATGGTAAATCATCATCTGAAATATCCAATGGATTTGTTGCTCCAAATGGATTTTCATCACGTGAAAAGTCTGGTACTGAATTTGTAGGTGCTGAATAGTTTGCAGTTGGTGCAGAGTAAGCTCCACCTGTATGACCTTCACGCACGCTACGGCTTTCCAACATTTGGAAATTCTCAGCCACGACCTCTGTCACGTAGACACGTTGTCCTTGCTGGTTATCGTAACTACGAGTCTGTATACGACCTGTCACCCCGATAAGTGAGCCTTTTTTAGCCCAGTTAGCAAGGTTTTCAGCCTGTTGGCGCCACATAACGACATTGATAAAATCAGCCTCACGTTCGCCATTTTGACTCTTAAATGTACGGTTTACTGCAAGAGTAAAAGTCGCAACTGCTACATTTGATGGGGTATAACGCAACTCAGCGTCACGTGTCATACGCCCTACAAGTACAACATTGTTAATCATAGTTTACCTTCTTACGCGTCAGTTTTGACGATCATGTGACGAAGAATGTCAGCGTTGATTTTTGAAAGACGGTCAAACTCTTTAAGAGCTGCATCGTCATTTGCTTCAACGTTAACGATGTGGTAAAGTCCTTCACGGAAATCTTTGATTTCGTATGCAAGACGACGTTTTTCCCAAGATTTTGATTCAACAACAGTTGCACCGTTGTCAGTCAAAATAGAGTCAAAACGTGCTACCAAAGCGTTTTTAGCTTCTTCTTCAATGTTTGGACGAATGATATAAAGAATTTCGTATTTAGCCATTGATATGTTCCTCCTTTTGGTCTAATGACCCCAAGACTTTGCAAGGGGTAAGTGAGGTTCGCTCACAATAAACTATTATACTAGAAAAAAATTTTTTACGCAAGTAAAAACTCTGAAATAAAAAAAGAAGATGACGAATCATCTTCTCAAAAACTATGAGTTTTTAGTCTTCTTTTTTCTTGCGAGCAAGAAGTCCAAATCCACCTAGGGCTCCAAGAAGTCCAAGCGCTGCAAGACTAGCGTTAGCTTCTGTACCAGTATTTGGCAATTCTTTTTGACCATCAACATATTTAGGTGTTGTTGGTTGTTTTGGTTGCTCAGGTACTGTTGGCATTTCCGGAGTCACTGGTTGCTCTGGGGTCTCTGGCTCTTGTGGAGAAACTGGTTGTACTGGTTCAACCGGTGTTGGAGTTGGCATCTCAACTTTGCGGAAGATATGTCTGATATTTCCATTTGAACCTGTCACAGTCTTCACATATTCGTAACCTGGAATTGTTCCCGGTTCTTTAGAACCTAGCTCAGTTGGTTTCAATGGATTTCCATTCTCATCAGTCCAAGTAGTTGTATTTTGCTTACCTGGATTTGGTTGAGGAACAGGTGAAGGTGTTGGAGCTGGTGGTGTTAATTTTTCGTAGACATGTTCGATGTCGCCATTTGGTAGTTTCTTCGTTTCTACAAATCTGTACTCTGGAATGTCTTTCTTATCTACTGAAC
>NZ_DXLC01000198.1:3440-16516 GCF_019414905.1 Streptococcus sp.
TGTCTTTAAAGAATGTTGTTACTTTTTCATAGACATGCTCTACATCTCCATTTGGTAGTTTCTTCGTTTCTACGAATCTGTATTCTGGAATGTCTTTCTTATCTACTGTTCCCGGCTCACTTGGATAGTTCGGAATCTCATTACCTTCTTTATCTTTGAAGAATGTATTTACTTTTTCGTAGACGTGTTCTGTATCTCCATTTGGCAGTTTCTTCGTTTCTACGAAGCGGTAACCTGGGATATCTTTCTTAGGTTGGTTACCCTCAACTGTTGGATAATCTGGAATAGAGATTTCTTTACCATTTGGATCAACTGTCACATAAGACGTTGTAATCTTCGTATAGTTGATTGGTGTATCTTGACTCGGATCAGTTGGTAATGTTGGTGGCACATAACCTTTTGTTGGATCTTCTGGATCAACTGGTTTCAACGGATTTCCATCTTTATCTCTTGGAATGTAACCTGGAACATAAGGAATTACAATATCTTCCGTTGGTACACCCGGTTTAGTTGGATCACCATTTGGATCATTTGGATAATCAATACGTGGAGGATTTGTTTGTCCTGGCACGTTTGGAATCCAAGCTCCAAGTTTCTTATAGACAACTTTTTGAACGATATCTTTATCTTTAGCCTTAACAGTTTGATCCTTGGTAGATGCCTCAATATCTCCACTTACTGCAATATAACCTTTAACAAATGGAAGTTTATTACCAGAAAGAACATCAGTTGTAGCTTCTTTCCATTCGCCGTAAGTAACTTCACCTGTCACCAAGTTCACCTTAGCATCACGAGTAAATTTAACTGATGAAGTCACAGAAGTAGTAACCTCTTTACCATCTCCATCAACATAAGTAATTGTACGAGTTACTTCTTCTGAAGTTGTCAATTCCTTAACGCTTTCAGGCCATACTGGTGAGTTTGGATCCTCTGGATCAATTGGTTGACCTGGAACTGGTGTCACATCACTTGGAATAACTGGAACAAGGCGTGGTTGAACAGTAACAACAAATTTTTGAATAGCTTTTGTATCATTATCAAATGATTGCTTGCTGCCATCAGCTTTTGTAAACTCATCAGACACAAGTTCGTAGCCAAGTTTTTTCAGTGCGTTGATACGTTCTGCAGTAGAGTAGTTCATTTCAGAACCAGAATCACCTTGAAGGATATCCACCTCACCAAGAATTGTTCCGTTAGTATCTTTGTAAGTTACAGTTGCAACCTGTATATCAGACTTCACTTCATAAACAGTTGGTGTATACTTAGCTTTCGCTACAGTGCCATTAGTATCCTTACGTACAATAGTTACTACTGTTGCAGTTCCAACGAAATCTTTATTTGGTGTGAAGGTTACCTTACCTGTTGCATCAACAGTATACGTTCCTTCGTTTGGAACTGTTTTACTTGTTGTACCATCTTCAAATGTAGCAGGAACAGTATTGTCCATTGGTACATCTTTATGACCAGGTACAAATGTTGGTGTACCAGATTGAGGAGTGTTCTTAGGACCTGTAGAACTTGTATCCACACCTGTTGGTGTAACTGGTGTTACAGTTGGAGTGTAACTTGACTCAACAGTTGTACCATTTGTAGGATCTGTTACAACTACTTTAGCTGAATCTGGTGTGCCAACGAAGTCTTTATTTGGCGTGAAGGTTACTGCACCAGTTGGATCGATTGTATATGTACCAACTGTCTTACCATCCTTAGTAGCTGGGATAGTTGTTTCCTCAGTTCCAACGAACTTAGCTGGATTATCTGTTGTTGGTTTCAACTCAGTTCCATCAGCATGTTTATATGTTGGAGTACCTGTCTGTGTCTTACCTTGGATATCAGTTGATGTAGCAGGTGTTGTAGTTGGTGCTACTGGTGTATAGATAACGTACACTGTACTATCAGTTGACTCATTTGTTACCTCAAGGCTTGTAACAGTTTTCTTATCATAAGTATAATTAGCTACTTCTGGAGAAACTACCGCCTCAAGAGTTTGTGCTGCTGACCAGTCAGTATATTCCACATTTCCTGTTACCAAGTTAACGCTTGCGCTACGTGTGAAGGTTACTGTTTGAACTTTATCAGCTGTTACTTCTTTACCATTCTCATCGTTGTAGCGGTACTTGATTGTACGAGTAACTGTTTTAGTTAACTCAAGATTTTCTGCAGTACTTGGCCATACAGGTGAGTTTGGATTTTCTGGATCCACTGGTTGTCCTGGAACAGGTTTCTCATCATTTGGAGTCACGGGTTCCACACGTTGTTTAACTGTTACCGTGAAGTTTTGATTCACCGCTGTGTCGTTGTCAAAAAGCTTATCAGCTGTCGTTGCTACAATGAAACCATCTTCTACTAACGTATAGCCAGCTTTTTCAAGAGCTGCAATTGCTTTTTCACGATTAACAAAGTCGATAGCACCGTTATAAGCACCTTCTACTGTCTCAACAGCTGCTGCTGGAACTTTAGCTGAATCTATAGCAACTTCTGCACCAGTTGTCACATCATAGTAAGAAATAGTTGCTGTTTGAACATTCTTTCTATAAGTATATGTCACAGTAGTTTGCTCATTTGTAACTTTACCTGAAACCTTCTTAGTACCTTCATCAACCTGACCATTTGTTGTTACCACTTTAACAAGAGTGTAACCAGAAATTTCTTTTGGTTCAGTCGTGAACGGAGTCGTCACTTTTTCGTTATTTACTGGAGTTGTTGAAGGAGAGATAATATTACCCTCTTCATCCTTATACTCAACAATGACTGTTCCATCTTCAGCAACAACAGTTGGAGTGTAAGTAGTTGTTACAGTAGTACCGTTGATATCTGCAATTTGTACACGTACTGGTGTAGCTTTGCCTGTAAATTCTTCAGTTGGTTGGAATGTAATGACATTAGTTGTTTTATCAAGAGTGTAAGTTCCTTCACCATCAACCGTAACTGTAGTTACAGCATTTCCATTCGCATCAAGAAGTGTCAAAGTACTCTTATCAAGAGCTACTGATTTTGGTTGACCATCTTCACCTAATACTTCAGATGTTTCTCCTTTAGCAAAGTTCAAAGTTGTAGCATCTGTATCAGGAGTGTCAAAAACAATTTGTGATGTTTGCGCTTGACCTTGCTTACCAGCTGTAGCTGATTCTTTAGCTGTTGGGACTACAGGAACTACTGTTGGAGTATAAGCAGCTGTACCTGTGATTTCTGTTGATTCACCTTTTTCATTAGTAATAGTTGCTGATGCTTGAACTGTTACTGATGCTGGTGTTCCTGTATAAGTTGCAACTGGTTTGAATGTTACTTTGCCTGTTGTTGAATCAATTGTATATGTTCCAACATTTTCAACAGTCACTGAAGTTGCAGTCGTTGTATTTCCAGTAGTTGGATCTACAAGTTTGTAATTTGACACTGGAGCACTATCATCTGATGATGAGAATAGTGGTGTTTCTGACTGCTGTTCACCTTGGATATTCTTAGATGTTACATTTTCACCAGTAATCGTGATTGGTGTTACAGTTGGTTTATAAGTAGCTGTTGCTGTCTCACCATTTGAATCTGTTGCTTGAACAGTTACTCCTGTCCCTTCTCCAGTAAATGTTGGAACTGGTACGAAGGTTACAACACCTGTTGTTGGATTAATTGTGTATGTTCCTTCATTTGCAATTGTAACACTAGTAGTTGGTTGCATCGTTGATGGATCAACCAACTGACGTGTTGCAATCGTTACTGATGAATCTGACGTTTCAAATTCTGGTGTTCCAGTTTGTGTTTTACCTTGAACGTCTTTAGATGTTGCGTTCTTAGCTGTCATAGTTACATCTGTGACAGTTGGAGTGTAAGTAGTTGTTACAGTAGTGCCATTCGCATCTGCAATACGTACACTAACTGGTTTTGTAACAGTTCCTGTGAATGTTGCGACTGGTTGGAATGTAATAACATTTGTCGCTTTATCCAGTGTATAAGTTCCCTCATTTTCAACTGTTACAGATGTTACAGCATCACCGTTTGCATTAAGAAGAGTTACTGATGCTGTATTAAGATCAACAGATTTTGTTGTATTTGCATCAATAGAAACTGTTCCTTTAGCAAAGTTTACAGTTGTATCATCTGTATCTGCTGCGTCAAACTTAATAGCAGAAGTTTGGGCTTTCCCTTGAGGTCCAGTTGTTTGAGAAGCTACTGCGGTTGGTGTTACTGGAACTACTGTTGGTGTGTAAGTAGCTGTCGCAGTTGCAGTAATATTAGCATTGTTAGCATCTGTACCTAGAATTGCAGTTAGTTTAACAGTTACTGGAGTTGCTGTTCCTTTGAATGTTGGAAGTGGTTTAAAGGTTACAACACCTGTTGCTGGGTCAATTGTATAAGTTCCCTCATTTTCAACTGTTAAAGTATCAACTAGACTACCATCAGCGGCAACCAACTTAGCTGGTGATGTTGCACTTGGTGAGATGGTTGAACCGTCACCTACAGAAGTAAAGGTTGGTGTTCCTGTTTGAGTAGCTCCTTGGATATCAGATGATGTAACGTTGTGACCTTTAATCGTGTCTGTTACTGTAATGTGGTAAGTAGTTGTAGCAATTGAAGAACCTGCACCTGAATCTGTACCTGAATCTGTACCATCCAAAGTAGCCGTAACAACATTTCCGTTACTATCAATAACATCTACAACAACTGTATACACACCCACTTCTGATAAAACATAATTACTAGCTAATGTGTAAGCTGCAGCATCTGTCTTTGTATCATATACTTTTTGAGCTCCAGATGGTGATGTTACTGTCAAACGAGTAATGTAAGTCGTTTTACTATGAGCAGTATCTTCTTTATCTGCAATCGTAACTGCAGCTTGTGCCGCATTACGAAGGTCAACAGTTATCCCCTTAGTTGATTCATAGCTTGTTGATGTTGCAGTTGGTTTTGTGTTGATGATAGTTGCAACATCTGTATTAGTAGCTTTGCGACCTCGAATTTCACCGCCAAATCCTGATGAAGTCATGATATCCCATGATTTATCTCCAAGTTTAGTAGCTGTCACAGTAGAACCATCTGAAGCAGTCCATGCATCTGTATACTTATCATAAGTTACTGTCACAGACATCCCATCTTTAGATGTTTCATTTTTACTTGCAACTGTTGTTTTATGACGAGTTACCGCATCAAGACTCTTAATTGTTCCGTCAGTTTCAAATGTGCGCGTATATGTATAAATATAGAAGTTTTGAGAACCATCCAATTGAGCTTCAGCATAAACTTGACGTTTTGTCAAAGTATAAGTCCCGTCTGCATTCGTTGTCTGAACTGTAGTATAATCTGCTGGAAGTTCCCAGTGACCTGTTTTAGAATTCAACGTAGCTACATGAGTAGTATTATCTACATCTGTTAGTGTTACTTTATTACGTAGGAAAGTACCTTTGATATTTTCAGTAATTGCTTCAACCTTGATGTTATCCACTCCAGCTGTTGCAGTTGCAGCTTGTGTAACTGGAATATTAATTTTTCCACCTACTGTCCCCAAATTTGTCCCTACTGCTGCAGCCGTATTGGTTGTTGTTACTGCATTGCCATCTACATCTTCTCCTGATGCAACTACAACCCAACTTCCATTTTGATTTTGAAGAACAGTCTTCGTTCCATCTGGCATGGTAACTACAGCGTTTGTTGCACCTTTAGAAATAGTCACAGGAACAGTTTCTGAGTAGGTTTCAATATTCAAAGCTTCTACTTTTGGTTTAACGACAACTGTAATATTCCCTTGAGCTTCCTGACCAGATTGAATCCATTGTACATTTGATCCATTAACACTGTTGTAATCTTTAGCAAATGTTGATACATAGTAGACCCCTGCTTCTGTCAAAGTACCTGATAATTGGCCAGACGAGTTATATGACGATTGACCATCAATAGATACAGACTGCGGTTGGTTCTTTGGATCCATCTGGTAGCTAACACCAGGAATTGTTGTTGCTGTTTCATCAAGAACTTGACTTCTATTATCTACATTGACACCAGCAATACCAGTTACAGCAGTTCCATATTGTTGACGTATAGTTGTCGTTGTACCATTAGCTTTGGTATAAGGTACATTTGCTCCTTGTCCACGCATTGTGCGCGCCCCTGATGGATCTTGATACTTGATGTCAATATTAATGTCTTGACCAACTGTACGTTCGTAAACTGCATTATCTGTCGCGATAACTGGTGGAGTTGTATCCATCCAGCCTACCCAACCCATACGCATATTTACAAATCGAGTTGTCACCACCGCACCTGTTTTGCTGTTTGTAAAGGTTGCGTTAACTTTGAGATCTTGTACCCCATTTTCAAGATTACTTGTAATAATCCCTTCAATGACATCATTTGTAGCATCATATACAAGACCATTAGGTAGGTTATAAGGTGTAGCAGCACCTACTGATCCATCAATACCTGTTAAAGACCAACCTTTTTCAGCCGCTTCATCTGTCACTCCAAATCGTGATCTTAGACCTGGAATATAAACACGATCAACACCTTGTTCATATGCTAATTTATAAATTTCTGTTGCAAGGAATTCATAAGCTCCATTATTTGAGAATATACTAGCAGAACCACCTGAGATTCGCATTCCACTTGGACGAAGTTGACCTTTCCAAAGCTCTGCTTCTTTGGCTAGTTTTTTAGCCATTTCTGGAGAAAGGGGATAATCCATACGTCCCTTGTTATTGTGACCTGTTGAACCACCCTGGTCAGACGTTAAACCATTTGCAGGGTTAGTTTCTGAGCCATCACGTTGGTTAGAATAGACAACAACTTCTAAACCTTCAGCAGTCCCACCAGTTACACGAGTATAGGCATTCAACTCTCCTGCACTTGCAAAACCGTCAGTAGACGCTTTCCCATCAGGATTGAATTTATAGATATCTTTACCTGTAGCAGTTGCTGCAGTTACAACCGTGGCATGAGTGGCACGCGTACCGTTTGCATTAACGGTTGATTCAGCATAAAAATTTTGTGCTGCCAACGCTACAGCAAATTTCCCATCACGACCAATTCCTGATTTTTTCAGTTCACTATAAACTGCAAGGATAGACTCATTCAAGCGTGAAAGTTGAGCATCCACTTGTTCCTTTGTGACACTCTTATCAGCTAAAAGTACTTTTGATTCGTTAAGTATAGCTTGGTTCTTGGCTACCGCCGCTTCAATTGCTGCTCGATTCTCTTCTGCTACTTCCTTCTTACGGAGTTCTGTAACCGCAAGTGTATTGGTTACATCTGCTTCTGATGAAACTTTATCGAGTTCTGATTTAGCTTCTGAAAGAGCTTTTTCTGTTGGTGTAGCGTTTCTTTGTGCTTCTTCTTTTGCTACCTTATCTTTATCAGCCTGTTCTTTCTCGAATCCAAGTTTATTTGATTCAGTTACAACTGTTTTCAATGAAGCAAGAATATCTTTTTGAATATTTACCTCTTCTTGCTTGGCAGTTTCATTTGCCAAAACAGCTTTCGCAGTAGCTAAAGCTTCGCGAACATTGGCTACAACTGAGGCATCCGCATACTTAGCATTAGATAATGCAGCCTCTAAATTTGAAATACTCGTTTCAAGAAGTGACTTATTTACTTTAAGTTCTTCTTTCTTGGGTGTTTCAATTGTCTTATCAACCAACTGGATATTACTTTTTCCTAATTCTGGAGAAGGTTTTTCTACTTTTTGAATATTTTCTTTAGAGTCTGAAACTGGATTTTGTTCAATAGCTGAAACTGCTCCATTTCCCAAAAATATCAAACCAGCCGCAATCGCTACCGATGCCGCGCCGAAACTATACTTACGAATACCGTAACGTATATACTTTTCCGTTCTAAAATCTTGTTGTTTACCCTTCATTAGACTTAGAACCTCCTTTATGCATGTTTTTTAATATTGAATTGAAATATACAGACAAATAAAAAGCCCCCCCCCTCGAATTTTTTAGTAATATTAAGAGGTTATCATTTTAAAAAGAGTTGCCCAATAATTATCAATATCACTTAATATTGTATCATGCCACTATTATTAATTCAAGTTTCATGCCTATATATATTTATTGTTTCAATTTAATACCTCCTTGAAGAAACTAGTACATACATCAGTTTTTAAACAATAAGGTCAATGTACTAGGATACGAAACTCTATTCTGAACAACTGGTAGTATGTTTCTAGCACAAATTCAATTTTATAAGAAAAAGAAGTAAATATTTTCACGAAAACGGCATATTATAAAGATTTTGAAAACCTGATAATATTTACTTTCGTTTCTCGACCTTTCCATGAAAAAAACGCCACATGGGCGTTTTCCTATTCTTACGGTTTGATACGGTGCAACATACGTGGGAATGGAATAGCTTCACGGATGTGTTTTGTTCCTGCTGCGAAGGTTACCATACGCTCGATACCGATACCAAATCCACCGTGTGGAACTGTGCCGTATTTACGAAGGTCAAGGTAGAATTCGTACTCTGTACGATCCATACCAAGTTCATCCATCTTAGCAACTAATGCATCGTAGTATTCCTCACGCATAGACCCACCGATGATTTCTCCATAGCCTTCTGGAGCAAGCAAGTCTGCACAAAGCACGCGCTCTGGATTTCCAGGAACTGGTTTCATGTAGAAGGCCTTGATGGCTGCTGGGTAGTTCATGACAAATGTTGGTACACCAAAGTGGTTTGAGATCCACGTTTCATGTGGTGAACCAAAGTCATCACCATGCTCAAGATGTTCGTAGTCAGCGTCTTCATCATTTTCATGTTCTTGCAAGAGGTCAATGGCTTGATCGTAAGTGATACGTTTGAAGGGCTCTGCAATGTAGCGTTTCAAGAGTTCTGTATCACGTTCCAAGGTTTCCAAGGCTTGAGGCGCACGGTCAAGAACACCTTGTAGAAGAGCTTTTACATAAGCTTCTTGCAAATCAAGTGACTCATCGTGAGTCAAGTATGAGTACTCTGCGTCCATCATCCAGAACTCAGTCAAGTGACGGCGCGTTTTTGATTTTTCAGCACGGAATACTGGACCAAAGTCAAAGACACGGCCAAGGGCCATAGCTCCTGCTTCTAGGTAAAGCTGACCTGATTGGCTCAAGTAAGCTGGCGTTCCAAAGTAGTCAGTTTCAAAGAGTTCCGTTGAATCTTCAGCCGCATTTCCTGAAAGAATTGGGCTATCAAACTTCATGAAACCGTTCTTGTCAAAGAACTCATATGTTGCATAGATGATAGCGTTACGAATTTGCATCACCGCTACTTGCTTACGAGAACGGAGCCACAAGTGACGGTTGTCCATCAAGAAGTCTGTTCCGTGTTCTTTTGGTGTAATTGGGTAGTCTTGAGATTCACCAATCACTTCGATGTCTGTAATGTCCAACTCATAACCAAATTTAGAACGTTCGTCTTCTTTGACAATACCTGTCACATAGACAGACGTTTCTTGGCTCAAGCGTTTGATAACATCAAACTTCTCAAGCCCCACTTCTTCACCAAATTTTTCTACAAAGTTTGGTTTAAAGGCTACACCTTGGAAGAAGGCTGTTCCATCACGCAATTGCAAGAAGGCGATTTTCCCTTTTCCTGATTTGTTGGCAACCCAAGCGCCAATCGTCACTTCTTGACCAACATAGTCTTTTACATCAATAATCGTTACACGTTTTGTCATTATTTTTCCTTTTTCTTTTTTATTCTTTATGGCAAACCACTTCTATATTGTTCCCATCTGGGTCAATCACAAAAGCAGCGTAGTAAATCGGTTGCTCACTGCGATAACCAGGAGCCCCATTGTCTCGCCCACCTGCCTCTAAGCCAGCCTCATAACAAGCTTGAACCTCTTCCTTATTTTCTGCTAAGAAAGCAAAGTGAATAGGATCTTGTGTCCCCTGAGCCAGCCAAAAATCACCACCAGGATGAGGGCTATTTGGGGCAAGAAAACTGATTAGAGAAGTAGTCTTAAAAGCTAATTTATAGCCCAAAGGAGCGAGAAATCTCCTATAAAATCCTTCTGAAATTTGTAAATCCTTTACCTTAATTTCAAAATGATCAATCATTCTCACTCCCCATAAATGCTTTCAAGCGTTTAACTGCTTCTTTAAGCGTAGCTAGGTCTGTCGCATAGCTGAGGCGCACATTTTCTGGCGCTCCGAATCCTGCTCCTGTGACCAAGGCAACTTCGGCTTCTTCTAGGATAGCAGTTGTAAATTCTGTCACATCCGTATAGCCTTTCATCTCCATGGCTTTTTTAACATTTGGGAAGAGATAGAAGGCACCTTGCGGTTTGACCACTTCAAATCCAGGCACCTCAGCAAGAAGGGGATAGATGGTGTTTAGTCGTTCCTCAAAAGCCTGACGCATGTTTTCTACAGTATCTTGCTCACCTGATAGAGCCTCAACTGCTGCATACTGAGCTACTGCTGACGGATTGGAGGTTGTTTGACCTGCAATCTTAGACATGGCAGCGATAATGTCTGTTTGACCGACGGCATAGCCAATCCGCCAACCTGTCATAGCATAGGTTTTAGACACACCATTGATGACCACTGTTTGCTTGCGAATCGCTTCTGATAGACTAGAAATCGGTGTGAACTCATGACCATTATAAACCAAGCGACCATAGATATCATCTGCTAGGATGAGAATATCCTTTTCTACAGCCCAGTTCCCGATTGCTAAGAGTTCCTCACGAGTGTATATCATACCTGTCGGATTGGATGGTGAATTGAGAACCAAAACCTTTGTCTTGTCTGTGCGAGCTGCTTCCAACTGCTCTACAGTCACCTTAAAATGATTGTCTTCCTTAGCAGGAACAAAGATTGGTACCCCTTCTGCCATCTTGACCTGGTCTCCATAGCTGACCCAGTAGGGGGTTGGGATAATCACTTCATCACCTGGATTGACCACGGCCATAAAGAAGGTATAGAGAGAATATTTGGCTCCAGCAGCGACTGTCACTTGATTTGGCGCTACAGAATAGCCATAAAAGCGCTCAAAGTAGCTATTGACCGCGGCCTTAAGTTCTGGCAGACCTGAGGTTACTGTATAAAAAGAAGCACGCCCATCTCGAATCGATGCAATGGCGGCATCTTGGATATTTTTGGGAGTAGTGAAATCTGGCTCACCCAAGGTTAGAGACAGGATATCTCTTCCCTCAGCCTTCAGCGCTTTGGCACGGGCTCCAGCAGCCAAGGTCACACTTTCTTCCATTTCTAAAACACGGTTGGATAGTTTCATAGGCCCTCCTTATTGACCAATGCTCCTGTTTCAAAATCTACTAGATAAAAATCAGATCCTGACTTGACTTCCCAGATTGGTTTGTCTTGATAACGACCAAAGGTAATTTTGTCAATTTCGCCAGCTCCTTTTTCCTTAGAAACCGCTTCTGCTTTTTCTTGTGAAACACCTTGATTTAGCTGATAAACGTAAATCTTATGGTCATCTTTTCCAATCAGGACAGCAAGTGCTTCTTGCTGTTTATTACGACCAAGAACGCTGTAATAGGATTCCAAGCCATTGTATAAATCAACCTGATCAGCCTGCTCTAATCCTGCATACTGCTGAGCTAATTTTTCTCCTTCACTTTTAGCTGTTTGATATGGTTTCATACTCAGAAACACTAGATACAGAAAGGAAGCACTGATAACCACAAACAAAATCGTCATCCCTAGACCATACTGCCACAGTAGATTATTTTTTGCTTTGTTTTGTCTTTTTTTCACTCGTCTATTTTACCATCTATTAAGCTTTATTACAAGTGAATGCAAGAATACTCTTCGAAAACCTCTTCAAACCACGTCAGCTTCTCCTTGCCGTACCCAAGTACTGTCTGCGGCTAGCTTCCTAGTTTGCTCTTTGATTTTCATTGAGTATAAGAAACCAATTCTATTTCTCCCTTCAAAGCAAACCGATTTTTCTTGATTAAAACCGAGCAGGAAAAGTAAAGACAGCTCCAAAATCAACCTATTAAAAAACCTGAGCTTGGCACTCAAGTTTTCGTAATTTTTTTTGATCTATGGAATCACTTTATCATCCATTCTTTTAGCCATTTTTCCTAAAAATACAGGCAGTAGAAGGCTAATCATGACTAAAAAGAATCCTAAATAAAGAAATGTTAACACAAAGCCTAAATGGTCAATCAACCAGCCTGTCAGTGGGAAGAAGACAATCATACTAAGACTAAACATCATAGAGTAGACACTCAGCATGGTTGCCCTTACTTCACTTGGGAGCCGCTCTTGCAAATCATTATCAAAAATCGGCTGAAAAAGAGCATATAGAGCATTACTAATCAAATAAATCAAAATATAGATTAGAGGTGTTCCAAAGTAGGACAACATATAGGTGACGCCAGTCAGCAGCACGAGGACAGGGAAAAGCTTCAAGGCAGCATATTTCTTTCCAATCTTACTCGCTAGATAGACTGCGACGATATTTAAGAGACTACCAAGTAGCATAACTGCTGAAATTTGCCAACCACTTAAATCTGGTAACTGATTTTGATAGTAAAAGTAAAACATGCACATGAGTACTCCGACAATCTGAGACAAAATCATCCAGTTGAACAGCATGGGATTTCGCTTCAACTCATCCTTAACGGTCCAAATAATCTGTTTCATGCTCACACTATCAGCTTTTTCTAGCTTGACACTAGGTTCTTTCAGCATCCAAATCAGGAAAAGAACTATGATAGAAGTCGCAATCATGATATAGTAGGTCAGGTGCAATTGACCATGGACAAAAAATCCTGCCAAAACGGTCCCCAAAGATCGAGTTCCTTCTGCTACTCCTGACATAAAACTTGAAATGGATAGATAGCGCTCCTTCAGTCCAGCCTCCACGGCTGAATCATAAACCATTGCTGCGCTTGTGCCTGAATCAAAATTATAAGACAAGGCACTTACCGCCATCGCTAAGGCATAAATCCAAAAATTTCCCTGCCCAGCCAACATAAGAATAGAAGACATAATCCCTGCTATTCGACTTAAATAAAGGTTGGTCTTATAGGAATAGCGGTCAGCTAACATACCAGATGGAATTTCACAGAGAAGACTGGTCGTATGAAAAATACTCTCCAGAAGCTGTCTCTTATACACATCTCCGAG
>NZ_DXLC01000199.1:0-1002 GCF_019414905.1 Streptococcus sp.
CATCTAGAGAATGCGATGTTTTAAAGCATTTGCCCTCTTTTGTGTTTGAAAAAGCAAATTTATGATATAATATAAGGGAATTTCTATAGAAAAGAGAAAAATATGGCAAATTATGCAGTTATTTTAGCAGCGGGTAAAGGTACTCGTATGAAATCAGATCTACCAAAAGTCATGCACAAGGTTGCAGGAATTTCAATGCTTGAGCATGTTTTTCGTAGTGTAGGGGCCATCAATCCTGAAAAAACAGTAACGGTTGTTGGACATAAGGCAGAACTTGTGGAGCAAGTTTTAGCTGGTCAAACTGATTTTGTAAGACAGTCTGAGCAATTAGGAACTGGTCATGCGGTTATGATGGCTGAGCCAATTCTTGAAGGACTTTCTGGACAAACATTGGTTATTGCTGGTGACACACCACTCATTACTGGTGAAAGTCTAAAGAACTTGATTGATTTCCACGTTAATCACAAAAACGTAGCTACAATCCTTACTGCAGAAGCTGAAGATCCGTTTGGTTATGGGCGTATTGTTCGTAACGAGAATGCTGAAGTGCTTCGTATCGTGGAGCAGAAGGATGCGACTGATTTTGAAAAACAAATCAAGGAAATCAATACAGGAACCTATGTCTTTGATAATGCTCGTCTCTTTGAAGCTTTGAAGAATATCAACACTAACAATGCCCAAGGCGAATACTACATTACTGATGTCATCGGTATTTTCCGTGAAGCTGGAGAAAAAGTCGGAGCCTATACTCTGAAAGACTTTGATGAAAGTCTCGGAGTCAATGATCGTGTAGCACTCGCTACAGCAGAAGCAGTTATGCGTCGTCGTATTAATCAAGCGCATATGGTCAATGGAGTTAGTTTTGTGAATCCTGAAGCTACTTACATTGACATTGATGTTGAGATCGCTCCAGAAGTTCAAATTGAAGCGAATGTAACCCTCAAAGGTTCTAGTAAGATTGGTGCAGGAACTGTTTTGACCAATGGAACTTATATCCTTGAT
>NZ_DXLC01000002.1:0-1691 GCF_019414905.1 Streptococcus sp.
CAGTCGGTGGCATGATCGAGGTGGCTGGGGTAACCTACGTCGTTCTACCAGGACCTCCAAGTGAATTGAAACCTATGGTCTTAAATGAGTTGCTTCCAAGATTGATAACGGGATCTAAGCTCTATTCACGTGTGCTTCGTTTCTTTGGCATTGGTGAAAGCCAACTAGTGACCATTCTATCAGATTTGATTGACCAGCAGACAGATCCAACCTTGGCACCTTATGCTAAAACTGGGGAAGTGACCCTTCGCTTATCGACCAAGGCTAAGAGTCAAGAAGAAGCGGATCGTGTTCTAGATACTTTAGAACAAAAAATCCTTGAAAGAGAAACTTTTGAGGGTGTTTCACTTCGAGAAATTTGCTATGGCTATGGGGAAGAAACCAGCTTGGCTAGCCTGGTAGTAGAAGAGTTGAAAAAGCAAAAGAAAACTATCACTGCAGCAGAAAGCTTGACTGCAGGTCTTTTTCAAGCTACCTTGGCTGATTTCTCAGGTGTGTCTGCTATCTTTAAAGGTGGTTTTGTAACCTATAGTCTTGAAGAAAAAGCTAAGATGCTTGATATTCCACATGCTGAATTGGAAAAACACGGAGTCGTCTCAGCCTTTACTGCTGAAAAAATGGCTGAACAGGCGCGAATCAAGACCCAGTCAGATTTTGGCATTAGTTTGACAGGAGTGGCTGGACCAGATAGCCTAGAAGGACATCCAGCAGGTACAGTCTTTATCGCTTTGGCGCAAGCTTCAGGGACAGAAGTTATCCAGGCCAATATCGCAGGCAGAAGTCGAGCTGATGTCCGAGAAATTGCAGTCTTACATGCTTTTAACCTAGTTCGCAAAGCTTTATTAAGTGCTGGAGATTTGTTATAATAGAAGAAGGTCTAAGGACTATTAGAATACAGGAGAATAAAATGGCGAAAAAACCAACAAAAAAATTAGACGAAATTGGCAAAAAATTCGGTGCTGATCGTGAAAAAGCCTTGAACGATGCCCTTAAATTGATCGAAAAAGACTTCGGTAAGGGGTCAATCATGCGTTTGGGTGAGCGTGCCGAGCAAAAAGTCCAAGTGATGAGTTCAGGCTCTTTGGCACTTGATATTGCTCTTGGATCAGGTGGTTATCCAAAGGGACGTATCATTGAAATCTACGGGCCAGAATCATCAGGTAAGACAACGGTTGCCCTTCACGCTGTAGCACAAGCACAAAAAGAAGGCGGAATTGCTGCCTTTATCGATGCGGAGCACGCTCTTGATCCAGCCTATGCAGCAGCGCTTGGTGTTAATATCGATGAATTGCTCTTATCACAACCAGACTCAGGTGAGCAAGGTCTTGAAATCGCAGGGAAACTGATTGATTCAGGTGCAGTTGACCTTGTTGTTATCGACTCAGTTGCTGCCCTTGTACCTCGTGCGGAAATAGATGGAGATATCGGAGATAGCCACGTTGGTCTTCAAGCTCGTATGATGAGCCAGGCTATGCGTAAACTCGGGGCTTCTATTAATAAGACTAAGACAATCGCTATCTTCATCAACCAATTGCGTGAAAAAGTAGGGGTTATGTTTGGTAATCCAGAGACAACTCCTGGTGGACGTGCCCTTAAATTCTACGCTTCTGTCCGTTTGGATGTTCGTGGAAGCACACAAATCAAGGGAACTGGTGACCAAAAAGATACCAACGTTGGTAAAGAAACTAAGA
>NZ_DXLC01000020.1:0-11197 GCF_019414905.1 Streptococcus sp.
GTCTGATCCTTGCCATTGTCCACGCCACGAAGCATGTGAACGATGCCATCCTCATCACGCGCCACTCGGGCATAATGCCCAGTCGCTACATAGTCTGCTCCCAAGGTCATGGCATAGTCCAGAAAGGCCTTGAACTTTATTTCCTTGTTGCACATAACGTCTGGATTTGGCGTGCGCCCTGCACGGTATTCCGCTAGGAAATACTCAAAAACGCGGTCCCAGTACTCTTTTTCAAAATTGACAGAGTAGTAGGGAATGCCAATCTGGTCTGCCACCGCAGCTACATCCTTGTAATCTTCGGTCGCCGTACAAACGCCATTTTCATCTGTGTCATCCCAGTTCTTCATGAAGATACCGATCACATCGTAGCCCTGCTCCTTGAGTAAAAGAGCCGTCACCGACGAATCAACACCACCACTCATCCCCACGACAACACGTGTTTTAGAGTTATCACTCATGGTAAGTCTCCCATCTATTCGTTTATTTATACCCCTCAAAATTCTATTTACTATGACTTTCAATAGAATTTATTTGAGTATAGTCTTTTCGTTTGCTTTTAGTAGTAAAATGGTCTGGGAGACCATTTTAGCCTATCATCTTAAAATGAAAATATGATAGGTAACGAGTCGCAAGCATAACTTGAGTTCGCTCAATCAGTCTGGGAGACTGATTGAGGTTATAAATCAGACAAGCTCAGCTTGCATCTCATTTCGAGTTAACGACGTAATAAAAGATAAACGAAATGACTAGTTCACGATTGAAGGTCGTGTGTGCTTAACGATTGAAGGTCGCTTGAGCAGTATTCATTATAACATGCTTGGTTGGAGAAGACAAGAAAGAGGCTGATAATCTGCCAACCTCTTATTCTGAACCTATCACTCTAGCACTTTCTAGCTTCATTCGCTCTCTTAGCGACTGCAATCTGGTATCTCACTTGGTCAAATCCTGTACCTCCCAAGGAATTTCGTCTTTGAACAGCAGTTTTAGGTTGCAAGTAGACATAAATATCCTCGGCAATGAGGGAATGATAGGTTTGTAATTCCTCCAAAGTCCAATCTTGAATATTTTTAGCAGACTTGATAGAGTCTAACACTAATCTTCCCACAACCTCATGAGCTTCTCTAAATGGCAAACCTTTCCCTGCCAAATAATCTGCCAACTCAGTCGCATTTGAAAAGTCCTTCTCTGTAGACTCTTGCATTTTTTCCTTGTTTACCTGCAAGCTAGATAACATACCGGCCAACACATCAAGGGAATTTAAAATCGTTTCGACCGTATCAAACATCCCTTCCTTATCCTCTTGCAGATCCTTATTATAAGCTAAAGGCAAGGACTTCATGACTGTCAATAGTCCAAACAGATTCCCATAAACTCTACCAGTCTTTCCTCGAATCAACTCAGCCATATCTGGATTTTTCTTTTGGGGCATAATAGAGGAACCTGTTGTAAACGTATCTGATAAGGTAATGAATTGGTACTCAAAGCTACACCAATTGATCATTTCTTCGCAAAAACGGCTCATGTGCATCATGAGTATGCTGGCATTTGATAGAAATTCTAAGATAAAATCGCGGTCACTAACAGCATCCAAAGAATTTGTATAAGGTTGCTTAAACTCTAACAAATCGCTAGACAATTGGCGATCAATGGGGAAAGTCGTCCCTGCCAAAGCTGCCGCACCTAGAGGGCATAGATCTGTATGCTTCTGGTTAAATTCAAAACGTTCACTGTCTCTCTGAAACATATTGTAGTAAGCCATCAGGTGGTGGGCAAAACTAATAGGCTGGGCATGTTGCAGATGGGTATAGCCCGGCATGATCGTCTCCACATGATTTTCTGCCAAGTCTAATAAAACACCCTTGAGATGGGCCAGTTTATCTAGGACATGGCCTAGTTGCTCCTTGAGATACAAGTGCATATCTGTCGCAACTTGGTCATTTCGAGAACGAGCTGTATGTAGCTTCCCTGCAAGGGGACCAATTTTTTCTGTCAGCAACACTTCCATATTCATATGAATATCTTCGTTTGCGATATCAAAGTCAAGTTGGCCTGCCTCTAGCTCTTCTAAGAGCTCTTTCAAGCCTGCTTGAATCTTTTCTGACTCATTCAAACTCAAAATGCCCGTCTGACCCAACATCTGAACGTGGGCTAAGGAACCAATCACATCAAATTTAGCTAATTTCTGGTCAAAAGATATACTCGCACCAAAGCGCTCTACCCAGTCTTCGACAGTACCTTCAAAGCGACCACCCCATAATTTTGTATTCTTAGCCATATCACATCCACCTCTCTAGTCAATCGCCCTATTTGGCGCTTTTTTGAACCTCAGAATGAACCTTGGTTGGAAGTCCCCATAACTTAATAAAGCCAACAGCTGCATCTTGGTCAAAGGTATCTGCACTGGTATACGTCGCCAAATTTTCATCGTAAAGAGAATTTGGTGACTTCCGAGCCACGACCTGAGCGCTCCCCTTATAGAGTTTGACTTTTGCAGTCCCATTGACAACTTTTTGAGTCTCTTTAATATAAGCAATCAAGGCTTGCGTAGCCGGACTAAACCACAAAGCATTATAAATGAGATTTGATAATTCATTTTCTATGATTGGTTTAAAATGAGCCACTTCTCTCACAAGCGTCAAGTCCTCAATTTCCTTATGAGCTGTCAGCAAGGTCACTGCCCCTGGGCATTCATAGATTTCTCTTGATTTAATCCCAACCAAACGATTTTCCACGTGATCAATCCGTCCAACCCCATGTTTCCCAGCTATTTCATTGAGTTTTTGAATCAAATCTGCCAATTTTAGCTCTTCTCCATTGAGGGAAACTGGAACACCTTCACTAAACTCAATCTCAATGTATTCTGGCGTATCTGGAGCCGCCTCTGGAGAAGTTGTGATACCAAAGGCTTCTTCTGGAGCCTGATTCCATGGATTTTCCAAAATACCACACTCATTGGCACGTCCCCAAAGATTTTGGTCGACAGAGTAGGGATTGTCAAGGTCAGCAGGAACAGGTACCCCATTTTCCTTGGCATAATGAATTTCTTCCTCCCGAGACCATTTCCATTCACGAACTGGCGCAACCACTTTTAAATTGGGATCCAAGGCTGCAATCGATACTTCAAAGCGCACTTGGTCATTCCCCTTACCTGTACAACCATGAGCAATTGTAGTCGCTCCTGTCTGATGCGCGATTTCAACCAATTTTTTAGAAATAAGAGGGCGGCTCAAGGCAGATACCAAGGGGTACTTTTGTTCATAATAGGCATGTGACTGAAGAGCCACTAGCACATAATCTGTAGCAAATTCGTCCTTAACATCAATAACATAAGATTCGACTGCCCCAACCTTGAGAGCCTTATCATGGATGAAATCTAAGTCTTTCCCTTCACCCACATCCATACAAACTGCAACAACATCATAGTCTTTCTTTAACCAGGTAATAGCAACTGATGTGTCTAAACCGCCAGAATAGGCCAAAATTACTTTTTCTTTACTCATGTTCTTTTCCTTCTTTCTATTTTTCAATGGACGCTTTAAATGCATCCTCAATGAGTTTGTCTAATTCCCCAGACTCCTTCAACTTTTGAATGGTTTTATCTACTGCCTCTTTCAATTCCTTGCTATCTTTTTTCATGGCGACCGCATAGGAATCATCTTGCTCTTTTTCAAAATTGAGGTCTGCGATTGCTAAATCAGGATTATTTTCCACAAATCCCTTGGCAACTGGTTCTTCAAAAATAACGGCATCCACTTGTCCTGATTTTAAATCTGTAATTAAATTCCCATTTTTAGGCAGAGATACGAGGGATGAATTTTGTAGCAAATCTTTCGCCATCGTCTCTTGAATCGAACCTTTCTGTGCTCCGACCTTTTTCTGCGCCAAGTCGTTGACAGACTGATAAGTTGCTAAATCAGATTTTTTGACAATGAGCTTATTTTTTGAAGTATAGTAGGGAGTTGAAAAATCGAACACCTTGCTCCGTTCATCTGTCTTAGAAACACCAGATATGGCAAGATCGGCTTTTCCTGATTGAACACTAGCCAGTACATTGTCAAAACTCATGGGAGATAGTTCCAATTCGACACCTAGTTCTGTTGCGATAGACTTGGCTAATTCGATATCTGAACCCACAATCTGATTTTTCCCATCAACCACTTTTTGGTATTCAAATGGAGCAAAATCTGGATTGAGGGCTACAACCAATTTTCCTTTGGACTTGATGGCTTCAATTCCAGCCGATTGATTGTTACTACAAGCAAATAGTAGGGGGAGCATCACTAAACCAAACATCGTCATCAACACCTTCTTCATCTTATTCATAACAAAGCCTCCTTTATGTTTATTCTTTTTGGTTGTATAAATAATACTCCTATCCTCATCGTTTGTCAAGCCTAAATTGAAAAAATTTTCAATTTGAAACAAAAAAACCTAGAAATACTACATAAAAATGTTATTCCTAGGCGTATTTATGCTATTTCTCTCTGGAAAACATGAGTATTCAGCCAGTCAAAAGAAGCCGAACGAACTCATTTCCCCTCGCCCAATTCAATGACACGATGACATTGTTGGGCTACATAAGCATCGTGGGTCACAATAATGACTGTTTTCCCCTCGCGATTCATCTCTAAGAGAAACTTCAAGACCAAATCTCTATTTTCAGGATCCAGAGAACCTGTTGGTTCATCGGCTAAAATCAGCTGGCTGGGTTTTAAGATGGCTCTAGCAACTGCAATTCGTTGTTGTTCGCCACCAGACAACTCGGAGACCTTTTGATGCAACGTAGCTGACAAACCTACTCTCTCTAAAATCTCTTCCACCTTTTTGAGCTTGTCTTTCTTAGACAATTTCACATATTTCATCGCCAACATGAGATTGTACTCGACCGTTTCATCATCAATCAGGGCAAAATTTTGAAACAGATAAGAGATATGTTCACGGATTATTGTTTGTGATTTAGCAGAATTGACCGCTAGAGTTGTCTGACCAAAAATCTCATACCGTCCGCTATAATCACCATCTATTAAACCTAATAAATTTAACAAGGTCGACTTACCACTACCACTCTTACCAACAATGGCTACCAAATCCCCCTGATCAATCCTAAGAGACAAGTGATCCAAAATCACTTTTCCCCCAATGGTTTTGGTAATATTTTCCAACTCAATCATAAGATGCCCCCTTTCAATAATTCTACTAGACTTCTTTTCTCCATCCTAGAAGCCAAGGCTAGCACAAATAGTATATCCAAACATGTAAAACCTGCAAACAGTAGAAGTGGCAAGAGCGCATGGGCAAAGAAAATCAAGACTAGAAGAGGGAGACTATAGCCCAGCAAGAGCAGAACTAAGAGAGGACGGTAGCGATCGACCAGTTTCCACCCCATAAACTTCTTGGTAATGATATCCCTGCGCTTCAACAAGAAAGTAGTAACGAGTAAAAAGTAGGAGACAATCATACTGAGAAGAGCAAATAAGGCAAACAGAACGTTAAAATTACGAACAGAATCCCGATAGGTATCAACCATCCCCTCTTGAATTGCTTGAATCGATGAAAATTTTAAATAATTCCCATCTGATAATTTCTCAACTAACTCCGTAATCACTTTTTGATTTTGTTCTGTATTTTCAACTTTCATCGGATTGTTTAAACCTGTCGTTGACAAGCGAGTCTTTTCTTCCCACATCATGTCTTGATCATTTACCAGACTAATGATTGGATTGTGGAGATTTTCCTTTCGCTCATTGTTATAAGGGAAGAAAGACCAATCTCCTTCATAGTAGGCAATTTCTACATCCATATCTTCTATTGTTTGCTTTTGCTGATCTTCATACCTCATAGAAAGATAGGCGATGGATTTTCCCAAGAACTGATTCTTGCCTTCTTGTCCTTTATCACTAGCTGGCAACAAGATCACCTTTTTAGTGCCGATATCAGGTAGCTTAAAGCCCTGACTTTCTAAAAATTGACGGTTTGCATAGTAAACATCTACCTTATCAGGCAGTTGGTAGTGCTGCACTTGTTCTGATTTGATGACTGGTTTGATAGGAAGACTCGCACTTCGCACATAATTTACTTGTATTTTTGCTAGCAAGTCTTGATAAAATTGGTAGAAATAATCTGTAGATTTCCCTGACCCTGCTAGCTCTTCTTGCCACAGGTTATCATTGAGTTTGAAGGTTTCTAAGGTCAGGTAATTGCCTTGGCTTACCCACTGTTGCTGATAAGCAAGTTCTTTGTTTTCTTGTTCTAGACTTTTGCCTACCCCAATCAGTAAAACCGTCAGTAAAATAGTTGTCCCTATTTTCATCACATAATTGAAGATGAGACCAAGTTTGACAGATGAAAAACCTTTCAACATGGAACTGACTGTCATTTTCTGAATCATCAGGTAGGTCAGCCAACTGATGAACAAATACAACTGTAAAAGCAGAAATTGGGATAAGAGTAAACTTGGAAACAAAAGTTTTGGCCTGTAGTCCAGCACTAAAAATAGTCCCAAGTCAATGACAAGACTTCCACCCAAGAGAAGATAAAAATTAGTCTTTACAAAACCAGCTAAAATCGCCCTGCTTTGAAAACCAAGTAACTTTTGAACCCCCACTCGTTTCATCTCCATCATCGGCTGATAAACTGTCATTAAAATCACAAGCAAGATTGCCAAGATAAAGATAATGATAGATAGTAACAAAGCTTGATTTAGCACTCCAACCTGACTTCGGTAAGTGGGTTCTAATAAAATCGTCTTATCTATCTGGAAAAAATCACTCCACTTTTGTAGAATGGTATCGCGATCTATCTCTTTGCTGGAGGTAATCATGTAACGCCCATTTACAGTATGGGATTTATCCTCAATATAAGATTGGAAGGTCTGGAGTCGAATGAGTTTCACCTTTAAAAAGGTGGGAATGGTTCCTAGATTATTGGGAAGATCCTGGTTGCTGTAGACCCCCTTCTCATTCTTTGAAAAATCAAGAGAAGTCAGACCGAACTCCTGATAGGGGAAGGTTTCCTTATTAAAAACACCAGCCTTGACGGCTTCATCGCCATTATCTACTTTGATAATAGAGACCTTGTCTTGATTTGCAACCTCTTCAAAAAATTGGAGAATCGTTTCTGTCGGTTTAGTGACATCTTTCAAGTACAAGTCAAATGAATAGGTTGTCTTGCCCATCTCCTGAATCCGCACTATTTCACGTGTAACATTTACATTCAGGACAAAAAACGTAGTACACAGCAAAAGCAGGAGCATACAAAGATGACTGATTTTTTTCATAGAGATACCTCCCGTGAAGAGACGAAACTGGGAAAAACTAACTTTCCAATAAAGCCACACAGTGATTCTCTCAGCTTAATTGTGTTCAAGGCTGAAAACACTGTGTGGTTTTTGAATGTTTAGAGGTTAGTTTTTTGAGCAATCGTCTATCAAAATGTCCGTTTATCTGTCAATAATCCGAGAAAATCTTGTCGTTTCAAGTCGGAGAAGTGTTTGGTAGAAAGACTTCCTTTTTGAAGTCCATCATCTCTAACCTGCAAATAATAGCTATGTTGGCTTGTTTTAATTGTCAAAAAATCGCCAAATATAAAAACTCTTTTCCAGTTACGAATCTCAAATTCTTTCATCTCTGATTTTGGAATGCGGATAAGTCCTTGCCGCAAATCACGATGATGCTCACTTGTGAAAGTCATCCCATCCCCAAGATTTCTTATCAGTAGTTCATCTGGAGTTACCATCACCAACGCTATTTTAGTTAAGAAAATTTCAACTGTTGGTGGTAAAATCGCCAAATTAAACCAGGGATGTAGGTAACGATAAGCTAAGAAATAGTGAGGCTCCTCACCCAATCCTAGTTGTTTATATAATGTCTTAACCTCACTGTCTAATCTCGCTTCAAAAGACATATCCGAATGCTCTTCTTCCTTCCTCTGATTAAAATAACGCATCCAGACTAGAAAACCTATAAAGACTATAATAAATATTCCTGATAAGAGATATTTTACATTGTAGTTCATCACTTAACCTCCTGATTAACTTTTCCGCCTAAAACAGAGGCCTATCTATTTTGAAAATAGTTCCATAACAACTTTAAATAAAACTGGTGACATTGTATCAAGCTAGAATTCTTTCTTTTCTAGCTGCATCATAATTCTTTGCTGAATACAAAGTTAAGGGTATTGTATTTGTTAACGCTTACACAATCCCTATTTTACCTATATTATAAATCAACATATATAACCTGTCAAGTAATTAAAGAAAAATATTAAATATTTTCAAGTAGTTTCAGTCTTGAATACAATCAAGTTGAAAGGAATACCGTGTGGTTTTTGAATTTTTGAAGTTTCATAGGTCAGTTTGTTGGATAATGTTATAAGAAAATTCATGCTCATCAATAGAAGGCTTAATTCCCCTACAATTATCTGTTTACCTCTGTTATACATTCTAATTTTCTTTAGTCAGCGCAACATCTTTTTATTTTTTGCTAGATTTTGAGACGGTAAATAATACTAAATGAAACTAAAATGAATACTCCTTGCTTTTCTTGAGAGTGAAAAAATACAATAAAATGATTGTAGTGATTACCACAAGATACTGACTAATAGACATCGTATTTGAAGCCACAAATACAGGTAAGGAATAAAAAGGAAGAAGTTCAATTGCTTTGATAAACAAATCATTACTAGTATTCATCATAATCGTATTTAATATATTAGGGATAAAGAGTAGTAAAGCTACTAAAATACCAAATACCAAGCCACTTTTCAATTTGTATAAATAGAAAATGTAAGATAATAGAAAATAAAATAGGACTAACAAAATTGTATTGACTACAATGGCTACTATAAAATCTAATCCTAAATCACCTGGAACACCCAATTTACTTACGATGACTAGTAGCACAATGCCATTCAAAGCATAAATAATGGAAACTGAGATGGCATATAGAAAATTAGACAAGACGTAAATCATCCGATTCTTCTGTTGATTATAAAACAAACTTATCGTATTGTGGGAAAAATCTCTACTAATGACTCGATTAGCATGTATAACAGCCATTAACATACCGAGCATAGCATAAAAGTTTGAAATATGCTTAATACCAAGCGATGTCCCTTGAGTCTTTAGAATAAAGAATGTAACCAATATCGGCGGTATAAACGAGATAATCAAACCGAGATATATTACGCCTGATGAATATAAATCTCTTATATTTTCCTTAAGAAAATTCAATTTATTTAATTTCATGATTATAACCTTCCTTTATTTTGAACGATTTAGATAAATATCTTTAAGCGTCTCTTTTTTAGTTTCAAAATCAACTACTTTAATAGAGTTTTCGTTAAAAAATTTAAAAAGCTCACTACTTTGAATATTCCCAGACATAGTAATTCTCAGTCCCTCTTCCTGAACAATATCCCCAAATTCTTGTTTGGTAATGAAAATGTCTCTATCTGTAGCTGATGAAAAAGCTATCTCAAACAAGCAATTATGACTATCTTTTCCTACTTTTTGAAATGTCAACAGCCCGTTCTCCAAGAAAAGAACCCTTTCACAAATTTCTTCAATATCTTCTAATTTATGACTCGATATTAAAATTCCCACATTTTCATGTAAAGCTAAATTGTTTAGAACCGCTAAAACTATTTGTGATGATTCAATATCTAAACCATTAGTCGGTTCATCTAAAATCAATATATCAGGTTCCGTAACAAGAGTTAGAAGCAAAGCTAATTTTTGTTTTGTACCCAAAGAATAGGTCTTTACTTTTTTATTAATAGACTGACTCAAATCTAACTCTTGGATCAAACTTCCAAATCTTTCTTGATTGTAGTCAACACCATATAAATTTGACAAATATTTTAAATTCTCAAAACCTGTTTTAGATAAAAATAATTTTGGTTCTTCGATTAAATACCCAACATTATCACTACTTATAATATTCCCTGAAGTCGGTTGATTATTCTGAACAAGAATTTTCATCAACGTACTCTTACCAACTCCATTTCTCCCTACTAGACCAACAATTTCACCCTTGTTAAGTGCAAAATTTATATCTTTGAGAATGATTGAATGACCATAATGCTTACTTACATTTATAACTTCCATTTTTTATTCCTCCATTAATATCTTTTAGAATTAAATAACTTGTCCTGATATAATATAGTATACCTCTTCTTTACTCTATTTTAAAATTAGTTAACTTTTTTCACACATTATTTTAGCTTTCTTTTTTACTTTTTATATTACTATGATACAATATTTTTAATAGGATTTTATTATTTGTTAACTTTTTTCACAAAAAGGAGAAAGCCCATGCGTTATGATTTCGGAAAAGTCTATAAAGAAATACGTGAGTCAAAAGGATTGACCCAAGAAGAGGTCTGTGGGGAGGTTCTCTCAAGAACCAGCTTATCAAAAATTGAAAGTGGTAAAGTAACTCCCAAATATGAAAATATGGAGTTTCTTCTCCGGCAAATCAATATGAGTTTTGAAGAGTTTGACTATATCTGCCACCTCTATCAACCGAGCCAACGAACAGAAATCATGCAAACCTATCTCAATATGAGCTCAACCCTAGGGACTAGTGAACTCGAAAAACTATTTCAAAAATGCCAAGACTATCTCAAAACCCGCCACGACCTACCTATAGAAGAAATCAGGGATATGCTTGAAGTTGTCATTCATATCCGTCAACATGGTACAGAGCAACTGTCAGACCAAGTGAAACAGATTGTCAAAAAACTTTGGGAAAAAATTGAAAAACAAGATACATGGTATGAAAATGACCTAAAAATCCTCAATACCATCCTTTTCAGCTTTCCTATTGAACACCTCCATCTCATCACTGGAAAAATCTTGCAACGCTTGGAAGTCTATAAAAACTACCAACATTTATATGACTTACGAATGGCAATCCTACTCAATCTGTCCACCATTTACTTATACCATCAAGACAAAAACATGTGTCAACAAATCTGCTATACTTTACTAGAGGACGCTAAGAACAAGAAAAGCTACGATAGGCTTGCTATCTGCTATGTCCGTATCGGGATTTGTAGGGATGAGGCTAGACTTATCCAAAAAGGTTTCTCACTTCTAGAGCTGACCGAGGAAACTTCTATGCTGTCTCATCTCAAAAAAGAGGCTCTATAATATTTGTAGTGGGTAACCCCCTATGGATATTATGGAGCCTTTTTT